>NZ_JBBKBV010000042.1:0-29357 GCF_037892815.1 Oceanobacillus sp. HCA-5259
TCCTTTATCCCATATGTCTAGTTGATAAGAGTGAGGAGTTTCTATCATATCAATTCCTATCACTTTCCCTTTTTTCCCATGCTGAATCACATTCTTTATCATATTATTTATGACTCTCGTGATGCTCAATTTGTCGGCAAGGATATTACATTTTGTTTCCGGAATTGTAACCTCTAGATTCATTCCCTCTTTTTGAATTACTGGTAAAAATTCAATCAATGACTCCCTAACAGCTTCCGAGAAATCAAGATATTCTTCCTTCATCGGAATTTCATCTGCATCAAGCTTAGCTAAATTGAAAATTTCTTCAATCAATTCTTTTAAGCCATTTGCTTTCTTTGTAATAATATCAAAATATTCTTGTTTCTCTTGTTCTGAAACTGCTATATTATCTTTTAATGCATCTATATAGCCGATAATGGAAGTAAGGGGTGTTCGAATATCATGTGAAATGCTAGATAGAAGTCTTTTTCTTGATATTTGGCTTTTAATTGATTGGATTTGAACCTTTTCAAGTTGTTGAATTAATTCGTTAATGGAAAAGACTAACTGATTAAATAAGGGATCACCGTTGGTAAATAGCCTTGTATTCAAGTTTCCGCTATTTGCTCGCCTTAACTGCTTAATTGTATGCTTTAAACTTTTCCGATCATTGAGTTTTTTTGCAAAAAGAATGACTGTTATTAAAAAAAGTGCAATGAACAATGCCCATTCTAAAAAGGTTAAAGGATGAGTATCGATATTTATCAACAATAGGATTTTAAGGATGATAAATTGAAGCAATAGTAAAATGATCATTTTATCTTTATTCATCTTTCTCACCAGTAAACTTGTAGCCTATTCCCCAAACAGTTTGTATATATTTTGGGTTAGAAGGATCATCTTCAATTTTTTTTCTAAGTTTCCTTATATGAACCATGACTGTGTTATCATCCTCAATATAATGATCTCCCCATGCATTGCGAAATAATTGTGCCTTCGTAAACACCTGTTCTGGATGGGAAACAAAGAACTTTAATAATTTAAGCTCTTTTGCTGTTAGCGAAATTTCTTTTTCGTCTTTTGTAACCGTGTACGTTTTTAAGTTTATCGTTAAACCTTTAAGTTTAATGATGGATTTATCTTCATGATTTTGTTCGCTCCCTAGTATTAAATACCGTCTCATATGAGCTTTAATTCTAGCGATGAATTCATTCATACTAAACGGCTTAGTAATATAATCATCGGCCCCAATTGTCAGTCCTAAAATTTTGTCAACCTCTGTATCTTTAGCTGTTAGCATCAATATCGGAACATTCGTTTGATCTCGAAGTTTTCTACATACTTCTACACCATCTATTTTAGGCATCATAATATCTAAAATGATCAGGTTATATTTATTTTGAGCAAATAAGTTTAGCGCTTCCTCTCCGTTAACTGCTACATCTACTTTATATAACTCTCTTTCAAGATACTTTTTTAATAAATTTCTTATTTCTTTTTCATCATCTGCTACAAGTACTCGAACGTCCTCCATTTTTTTCACCTGCTTTTTTAAAATTTAAACTAGCTCAATTGAAACTTCGGAAGCTCCATCGTCAAAAATAGGTAACAACTAGGCTCAATCTAAGCTTTAAAGTTATCTAATTACTGAAATTGACTATTATATTTAATAAAAATTTCGATATAAATCCTTCGATAAAAGCAGCTATAAAAATACAAGGAGTTATGACTAATATGAATGCAATAAAAGCTTCTTTTAAATGTCTGCGGAATGAAGGAGTTATTTTTTTAACCTTTCGAAATAAATTTGTTAGTCTTCCAATAATAACTTTATTAATCGAACTTCCATAACAAGCAGCAAGAATAAATGTCGTAAGTTCCAAAATAGCATGCGGAAGAAAACCTAATCCGAATGTATAGAGAACATTTAAATTAACCTGTTGAACAAGATATAATGTGACACCAATCATAGCACTTGTTGAAATAAGTGGTAGTGTGTATAAATATCGAATGGGAATAAAAGCAAGAATCAAAATTTGTAAGCAAACTAACCAATTATTCTTAAACAGAAAAAAAGTAGATCTCCAATACCCCTCTCCACTGACATCATCTTTTAAATTTTCATCTAAACCTAAAATAAGCTCTTTAATATTTGGATTTGTTAACACTGTGATAAGATAAGCAATGATAAAGATGATGAAATAAAATAACCAATATTTCCAAAAAGATTTCTTTAAATGAAACCATGCATTTTTCCAAGTCTTTATTATCGTTTTTTTTATATTATCGACATTTGCCTTATTCATTATCTATTCCTTCCATTAGCGAAGCCTTATTTCTATGTTCTTTTTAGTTGAATATAAAAACTGACTAAGTCTATAACATTAAATATCTTGTAATTCTATTTTTTCCAATTCCTTTTTTCTTTTCTTTTTCAGATAATCTCTACCATTAATCCAGACACTTAATAAAAAAGCCAATCCTCCAACACCAGCTAATATAAGGGCCAGTGTATTTTCTTCACCAAATTTCTTAAAAAACCACCCAACTATAAAGACTAGATACAGAACAGGTAAGATAGCTCCCCAATAAACATATTTCCTTCTTGATAAATAAAATTGAACTCCGATAACCAAAATTGCAATAATCCATCCAATCACAGGCATTAAGTATCCACCCTTTCAGATTTATATTTTTCAATAATTAATTTCGCAACTTCTAAGCTGATACGTTCATCAATAACCAAATTTTTAATCATACTGACAAACTCAACATCTTCTTTTTTACTATTAAGCTCAATTTTTTTTATAAGATTATCCAGTTTTGTTCTTACTGTCGGATAAGACACTCCGTATATTTTGGAAATTTCCTTTAACGAGCCGGAATTTAAAATAAATTTCCTAATAAATTCAAGCGACTCTTTATCTAAAGCCAGAATCCATTCTGGTACATCATCACGGTTCAACTGTTCCCCTCCTCTCATTAATAATATTAAAATGTTTTTTAACTTTATTCAAGTATTTTTAAAAAAGTTAAAACGCCCCTCAAAAAAACAGTGAAAGAGAATAATTAAGCTATTTAGTCTTCGTACATCCATTACGTCAAGTTCTCCTTTTAAAATTTGCCTGAACTATTATTAAGAAATGGTTAAGAAATGATTAAGAGGCTGTTAAAAAGTAATGCCTATAATAAAAAGCGAGGATAAGACATCTTGAAAAAAATTTAATTTTTTTTGCTTACTAATTGGGTTACTCTAAACGATACGATCGGTTTGTCATTTCATCGGTTACAAACACTATAGAAGAGGAGAAGTCAAAATGTCCGTTTCACAAATGAATATTGACGTATTTTGGATGATTAATAACTTAGGAAATCAATATTCTTTCCTTAATCCGATTGCAATCTTTTTTGCGGAATATATGTTGTATATTCTTGCTTTAGGCATGGTTATTTATTGGTTTACTCGAACTAAACAAAACAGAATGATGATCATTCAGGCAGTTATTGCATTTATATTTGCTGAAATCGCAGGAAAAATAGCCGGCTTATTTTATTCTCATCATCAGCCATTCGCTGAACTGCCAAATGCAAATCAACTAATCGACCATGCGATTGATAACTCATTTCCAAGTGACCATACAATTCTGTTTTTTTCTATCTGTTTTTCAATTTGGTTAGTGCGCAAAAAAGAAGGATGGTTGTGGCTTGTAATTGCATGCTTTGTAGGTATTTTTCGAATAATGGTAGGAGTTCACTATCCTGTTGATATCATATTCGGAGCTCTTTTTGGAACAACTTCAGCCATTTTAAGCTACTGGATTGCTCCAAAACTTACTTTCTTAAAAAGTTTGCTTAACGTATATGAAAAGGTGGAGAACTTTTTTCTCCCTGCCAAATATAAATCTTATACAAAAGATAAGTACAAAAATTTTTAGTATACCTGTGAGGCGGGCGATTAAAGTGCACCGAAAGCCGAAAATGATCAATAGTGATCAAGGTAAAATAATTGGGTTATTCCCATTATCTTATTAGTTATATTAGTTGAACAACGAAATCCGCTTTACTATTTTGGAGTTCTAATATTTTTTCCCTTTGTGATTTATGAAGCAAAACAACTTGATTTTTCATCTGTAAATTTATTTTGATTGGATGATGAATATTTTATATTTTGGAATCGTAGTAACTGTATTTTCTATTCTGTTAGGCTCTGTTAAATCTTGTTGTTGTTTATTTGTTTTTTTGGAACGTACGATCTATAACGGTGCATAAATAACAAGGTTGGTGATGTTTATGAAAGTAAATGATATTCTAAAAGCAATCAAAAACTGAATCCAGTGGAAAAACATCGATTACGGGAGTTTTTAATTGATAAACTACTGCATCATCTTCAACAGGAACTGTACTACAAGAGATATCTGAACGTAAAAACAAAAGTGGCTATCGTTGTCCTGACTGTGAATTAGAACATATTGTTCGTTTTGGAAAGTATTCAACCATTGTTGAGGGTGAAGAAGTTAAAAAACAACGCTATCGCTGTAAAGCCTGTATACTAACGTTTACAGACCTAACCGATACTGTTCTATACCGAACTCGTCGTCTTAATCAATGGATTATATTTATAGAGTGTATGATAGAAGGATATTCTCTTCGTAAGTCTGCGGATTTAATGATAATGTTACTCACGTTATATTATTCTACTGGAGACACAAATTACTATCCTCATTAAGACAAATAGAAATATCTAATTTCGAAGGTATTGTGGAAATGGACGAAACCTATTTTCTGTATTCTGAAAAAGATCAAAAGAATATTAAGGGTAGAAAACCTCGTAAGCGTGGTGGTGCAGCAAAGAAACGAGCTATAACCAAAGGGCATTTGGACAAAGCTATTGGGCATAAACTTTCAAAAGAGAATGTATTATGTACCTATGCTTGGCATGCCTTTAAAACATATGCCGATGAAAAAGGTATGGAAATTTATCAATTCAAAGCTGCTGAAAAAGTTTGTACAAAGGGTCTTTATCACATTTAGAACGTCAACAATTATCACGGAAGATTAAAAGGAAGGATACAACGGTTTAACGTTGTAGCGACCAAATATTTAAACAATTATCTTGCTTGGTTTCAAGTATTAGAAGCATTTAGCACCAGAGAAATGAAGTCACTATGAAGGACTTGATAATTATGTGAAGTCTAATACAAAATACAATAACCTATGATACGATTAGATTAAGTAAATTTACAACATAAAATTATTTTTTCTTCAACAAATACGTCCTTAACTAAACAATACTGACTGAATAAATAACATTTAGGAGGGATTTAATATGATCGAAGTAGAAGCATTTCCCGTGCTTGAAACCGAAAGATTGATTTTAAGACAGGTAACCAAAAACGATGCGAACAGCCTGCTAACGTATTTGTCTGATATTGATGTAATGAAGTACGTTGGATTAGAACCATTTAAGTCCATTGATGACGCCTTGGATGAGATTTCGTGGTATAAGTCAATTTTTGAAAAGGGGACAGGGATTAGGTGGGGAATTTCATTAAAGGGGCAAGAGGAGATAATCGGTAGTTGCGGTTTTCTTAATAGGGTTGCAGAGCATTATCGTGCTGAAATTGGGTTTGAGTTAAGTAAGAAGCATTGGGGGAAAGGAATAGCAACTGAGGCTATTAAGCATGTTATTTGTTATGGATTTGAACAGTTGAATTTACAACGGATAGAAGCCTTAATAGAGCCCCCTAATATACCATCACAAAAAGTAGTTGAACGGCAGGGGTTTATAAGAGAAGGACTCTTGAGGAGCTATGAGTATACTTGCGGTAAATTCGATGATTTATATATGTATTCAATTCTAAAACAAGATTATCAAGAACGCTATAATGTGTAATGGAACTTCCAAGTTCTAACTTTTTTTGTGACATCAACATTAAACTTTAACTGAGCCTTCTGTTAAGATGTGTTAGTGGCTATTCCAAGGTAGAGTTAAGGTAGAAAATGCGTAAAACGACTTAAACAACCGGTGTTCCTTTTTAATAAGGAACTAACCGGTTTACTTGAAGGGTGCGATATCATAAAGTGCCTGCTGTAATTTATTGATGCCCTCTTCAATTTCTTCATTGTCAAGATGTCCATAACCCAAAATAATTTGGTTAGAATGTGCTCCTTTTCTAATTGCATGATCTTCTACTAGATATATTTTAACTCCATATTGTTCAATTTTTTCAAGCAATTCTTTCGAAAATTGTTGTTCCTTAAATTCAACAATAAGGTGCAAGCCAGTTGAATCACCAAAGATATCCACTTTATTCGAAAATCTTGATTGCAGACAATTAATTAGAAAGTCTCGCCGATTTCTATATATTTTCTTCATTTTTGCAATATGCCGCTCCAAATGGCCTTCTTGAATAAAACGTGTGAGGATAAGCTGCTCTAAAGGAGGAGTATGTAAATCGGAAAACCATTTTAGTGTCCGGCATTTTTCAATTAATTCTGTGGGGAGAATTAAATAGCCCATTCTAAGGGCAGGCGATAATATTTTACTAAACGAACCAATGTATAGCACACGTTCGGGTTCTAATCCCTGTAACGAACTAATAGGTGATCCTTCATACCGAAATTCACTGTCATAATCATCCTCAATGAGATAACAATTTGTTTTCCTTGAATAGTTTATTAGTTGAATTCGCCTTTGAATTGGTAGTATTCCTCCCAAAGGGAATTGGTGGGAAGGAGTCACATAGATGAATCTGGGATCTACGTCTAACGGCAATAGGGATGTTTTCATTCCGTCTTTATCAACAGGTATCGGATATATCCGCGCGCCCGCCGATTTAAATATCATTTGAATATCAACGGTGATAGGATCCTCCATTATAACTTCATCATTAGCAGATACGAGCAATCTGGAAACAAGCGTCATTGCCTGGGTTGCACCAGAAGTAATCACAATTTGATTCGGATGGCAGACAACACCCCTGGTTTTCAGTAAATACCCTGATAATGCCTGCCTTAACTCAGGACGCCCTTCAGGAATATCATATCCTAATACAGATGGGGATGAATCATTCCAGATTGTATAAGATAACTTGGCCCATGTTTTTCTTGGAAATAAATCCAATGCAGGGATCCCTGAACGGAAATCAATGATGTTCTCATCCTTTTTATTATTTTCATTCCAATGAAAAGATTGTATTGCGGAGGCATTTTTATGTTTTTCTAAAAAAGCACCAGAAGCAACATAGGTTCCAGAACCTCTTTGTGCAACTAGGAAACCCTCTGCCAATAACTGATCGTAAGCCTCTAAAATTACGTTTCGGGACACATTTAATTCAGACGACAATTCGCGACTTGATGGAAGTTTTTCATTTGCTTTTAATTGTCCGTTTAATATTCGTTTTCGTATTTGTTGATAAACTTGCCTAATTAATGGTATATCCAGCGAGCGATCAATGGGAATCCAAAGCATAGTTACATTCTCCTTCGTTAAAGTGGTACCATGAAAATTAACCATAAGTGGTACTAATATAAACCATTTTATCATGATATAGTTGATTCAAATAGTGAAGAGGAGATGTAAAATAATGAAAAACCTTGAATTTCAAGTTGCTCAAGCACTCAAATCGATTGCGCGAAATCAACAAATTAAATCTTTTATTCAACAATCTAGTGAACTCTATCCATTATTATTAAAGGTTGCCAAACGGTTTGTTGCAGGGGAAAAGAAACAAGAAGGAATTGAGATAGCAAATGAGCTCATTTCAAAAGGGTATTTTGTTTCACTTGAATACATAGGAGAAAATACAACCAATTTAGAGGAATGTATAAAAGCTAAAGACGAATTTTTAAGTCTTATAGAGGAAATGGGTTCTATCTCCATGAAGTATAGAAATGCTTTACGGCATATAGGCGAACCATCCAGTATCAATTGCTACACATGATGAAGTTCTTGTTCAAGAAATACAACAACGTCAGTATTTGGATTATCCTAATGTAGAATTAATTCTTCTACAAATTCAAGATAACGGTGATTTAATTCCATTGATCTTGGCATGGCTATTTCAGCAGATTCTTGATAAGCTCCTTTTACAGCTCGTATTCTCCCAGGATAATGAATGAGCTCCTGAAAATCATTCCTGGATCTATATAAGTGTGCCTGAAGCGTTATTCCTACATTTGGATACTGCTCAGTTGTTTTTTTATAAATATCAAGAATAGCATCCGTTTTTGATGATTCCTCCATACTAATCATAACTGTTATTTCGTACTGTTTTGCTTTCTTAGCGATCTCAAGTAAATGATCAAAAGCTAAATCTGGATTTACAGATAATCCAATATGTGAGAGATCAAGTGAATACGGTCGGATTTGTTAAGAGATTTAAAAAACAACGAGCACAACTGCAAGGTATACCTAACTTACGGACAAGAGTGGTACCTGTATTTGTGTCATCGAATCGCTGAATATCCGGAAAATTTATATTTTGCGGTAACAGATATGATTTGTTCATCCTTAACAAAGAGAAGTGGCCTTTATTAAAAATATGCTCTGTTAACTTTTAATGTGGCTCCCCATTAAAAGTTGTTGATTATGTAGTTGGCTATGCGATACCAATGGTAAACCGTTGGCTGTTTCACAAGCAATTTTTTGTTATTTGGTAACATTGGCTGTAGGTTTATCTACTGAATGGACAGACCTTTTTAAAAGATTCAAGGCATTGGAACAATTTACATTTTCTTAGTTTCATTTTTAAGTGAGGCATGGATAGATTTAACGCTTTTGGGTAAGACAATTGAAAAAGCTTCCAATTTCTTACCTTTTGTTCACGCAACAATTGGATATGCAGTTTTATCGTTAATTATTGCTATATTGGCTTTCATTAGGATCTGTAAAAGATGAGAAAAAAGGGAGGAGTTACTGATATTATCTAAAGTAAATAAGAATTACATTTGGGCGTATTTTATATTATTCTACGCTTTATGGTGTATTAGAGAATTATGGTTGGTTCAGTATTTAGATTTGATGGATTCTGTTCCTAGGGCTATAATATCAGCTACTATTAAAATGATTATTTGGGTTATTCCCGTTATCTTATTAGTTAAATTGGTAGAAAAAAGTAATCCGTCTTCTTATTTAGGATTACGCCATAACTTTAGGAAAGGCATAAAATGGGCAGGATGGATATCCTTAGTCTTTATAACCTATTTTATCATTTTAAACCTTATAGTTTTAAAAAATGACATCGATTTTCATATAGGATTTAATGAATGGCTTAATACCATTCTATTAGTTGGCATAATTGAAGAAATTGTTTTCAGGGGCTTTTTGTTAAGAAAGTTTATGGAGTTATCTAGCTTCTGGAAAGCAAATACAATTACATCATTACTCTTTGTATCGATTCATTTTCCTATTTGGTTTTATAAAGGGTTGTTCGAATTTCCTTATATTATAAGTTCCATAGTAGTAGCTTTTGTTTTGAGTATTATATTTGGATTAATATATAAGAAAACTAACTCGCTTTGGTCAGTAATTATTATTCACTCTTTGTATAATTTATTAGTGTCACTCTTCTACTAAAGAAGAGGTACTTGAGCTGGATTTGATTTGATACGAAGAAGTCCGCCCATTAGCGTGTAAATACCCTTCCTAGGGGAACGTAATCGTAGATCAGGTTTAAAAACTTAATTGGTCATCTTATCTTGAAGATGATGGAAAAAATTCTGGGACAAAATCCACAATCCACTTTCTCTATTATTGGAGCGATAAGTAATAAAATGCGTTTTGATCTTTTGAGCATACAACATATATCTTCACACACTAATACAACCTAAAAACCGTTGTTTGTTAGGAGTGCAAAAACTATATAGATAGTTATAATATCGAACGGCGGTTTTGAAAATAAGAAAATTCAAAGCCGCCGTTTTTCTAAAAAATAGAATTACGGAAGGTGTATTAAGTTCGCTCTTTTTTAGGACACGGCGGTATGAAGGAGGTTATCGCCGTGTTTATTTATGTTTACTCTGATTGGATTTCACACGACATATCAAGAAACGTCTTGAAGTGTTATGGGATTATTGTGGCTGTAATGTGCAAACATACAATTTCCAATAAAATATATCAACTTTTACGCCCAGCTGGCTTATGTTCAGTTGGGTTTTTTTGCGTTTAATAAGATTTTTTTTTCAAAAATATTGCTTCTATTTTTGGCATTTAGAAAAAACGCTTGTTGAGGGCTATGAAGGGGGAAATCATCACCCGCCTTTGCGGTTGCGAAGGGAGGTGAACAAATGGAACCTACTCGTACCCAATGGCAAGTACGCTGCGCTTTTAATGGCTTTTGCAAAAGGGTGTTAAAGAATGAAGCAATTAATGCCTACAACCAGCGGCGACAACGACAGTCACGAGAAATGACCTTTTCCGATCTCACGCCACAGGAAGAAAATCAACTCTATACCTTAGATAAGCATTATGAGGGTGAGAAAACACAAGGTTTTCAACTGGCAGGAAAGAGAATTACCCCGAAACTACTTGCAAAAGCGATGCATACTTTGCCAAAAGAAAAGCGTAAGACCGTTCTGCTTTACTACTTCTTTGACAAATCAGATGTAGAAATAGCTAAACTACTCGGCATTCCACGTAGTACCGTTCAGTATAGACGGACAAGCTCGTTTGAACTATTAAAACGATTTTTAGAGGAGCGTGCAGATGAATGGGATGATTAATTCTAATGTTGAAAACAACGAGCGTGGTTTATTACCATACCTAATTATTTTAGCTGCAAATAAGGGTGAGCCAGAAGCAATGAAAGTAGTTATTCTGCATTATGGAAGCTACATGACAAGTTTGTCGATGCGTAAACTTTATGACGAACAAGGAAATACGTATTGGGGCATTGATGAAGATACACGTGATCGTTTACGTTCGAAGCTTATGCAAGCTATTTTAGCTTTCAAGATTTGATTATATGGTTAGGTTTTCCCTTTTCAGTTTAGATTTAATAGGTAAAAACATTCTGTATCATAAAAGTGTTTTTCAAGATATATTAAGATACAGAATTCAGAATGCTGACAAACTGTAAACGTAAACCACTTACTAACGATTTTTTTCTTAATAAGTAAAGAATCAGTTGAAAAAATATAAAGTCATGGTATGATTATACAAAATTCTTATATCCCAAAAGAGATGTAGAGAAATAAGTACAAGAACTCCTACACATAGAGAACAAGATATTTGATAAAACTTTTTAAAATCTCTTGTACGATGTTATCTCGGAACTGTTGAAAGAAACCGAATGAAATTGGTTGGATATGTAGTTTCAAACGGGCACGCCCGTTAAAGTGTTAAAAGTAAATAGGTTTTACTTTGTAAGGCTAGAATCGAGAGATTCTAAACAAATGAGGGTAGTACCGCAGAAAACATATCTTTCGTCCCTTGGATATAGCATATACTGCTTTAATCAAGGGACGAAAGTTTTTTTGTTAATTTTATGTAGAGGGGAACAGAGCCAATGAGTCGTTTTCAGCAACAAGCACAGATTAGTCCGAGACTTACCCTTTTAATGGCAGTTTCATGTGGACTAACGATTGCAAATTTATACTACAATCAACCTTTATTAGCTGAAATCGGGCGAACCTTTAACGTTGATGATCAGCAATAGGAATTATTTCTACATATACTCAAATTGGTTTTGCAATCGGAATGTTTACATTTATCCCCCTTGGCGATATTTATGAAAAGAAAAAATTGATCCTTTCTCTTCTGTTTGCAGTTGGACTGGCTCTGATCTTTTTAGCGACTGCCCAAAATCTGTACAGTGTGTATATAGCCAGCTTTATGGTTGGCTTTACTACAGTGTCTCCACAAATTATTGTGCCGTTTGCGGCAGAACTTGCATCTCCATATCAACGAGGGAAAGTAATTGGAAGTGTGATGAGTGGTCTCTTAATTGGTATCTTGCTGGCAATAGCAGTGGCTGGTTTTATCGGAGAGTTATTTAGCTGGCGCGTTATGTTTGGTTTTGCATCTTTGCTGATGTTTCTATTGACTTATGTTTTGTACCGCTATTTGCCTACACTTAAGCCTAAGGTGAAATTATCCTATTTGGAATTACTGCGTTCTATCAAAAAATTGATTGTACAAGAGCGTACACTTCGTGAAGCAGCCTTGATAAGTGCATTGATGTTTGGCTCGTTCAGTGCCTTTTGGACGACGCTAACTTTCTTTTTAGAAGGTCCACATTATCAGTATGGTAGTTCCATGGTCGGGGTGTTTAGCTTGATTGGTGTGGTCGGAGTTGTGACAACGTCTGTGGTCGGTAAATTAAGCGATCGATTCAGTTCCCAAATGATAGTCGGTTTGATGACCGTAATCGTATTGTTGTCGTACGTATTATTTGGATTGTTTGGAACCTGGCATTTGGGGCTAATTATTGGAATTGTTCTGTTAGATTTGGGTTATCAGGGTACCCATATCTCAAATCAGACTCGCATTTATAGTTTGTCTGCTGAAGCAAAAGGTAGATTGAACACTGTATATATGGTTAGTTCATTCATAGGGGGAGCTCTTGGCTCAGCAGTTGGTGTAGCAGCATGGGAACGTTGGGGATGGCTGGGCATATGTGTGATCGGTGGAAGTATGGCTACAGTAGCATTCTTAGTATGGTTGTGGCATTATTTATTAAAACAAAAAAGAACCAGATAATATATTCATTGATTAATTGGTGTATGAAGAAAATAAATCTTTGATGTATCTGCACATTTGTAATGTTATGAGAGATTGTCCAAAAAGTCCAGTATAATAATAATTCGAAATAGCCAAAAAATTTGTTGTCTTGGATTTTATTGTTCAAGCCGTATATATGTTCAGTCCCGTGCAAATACAAAATTAAAGTTAGTATCCAAATTATTAATTTATAAAGATTAAAAAGAGTAAAAATAAAGGGATCTTAGTCTTTCAATTTTTGTAATGCCTTTAATATAACTCTGCATCATCTCGTTTCACGAATATAAATTGCAAATAGCCATACAGATATTTTTTTGTTTCTCTTTCATTCATACGAATACGTTATTTGTATCCATTTGTTTAGTAGATAAAAAGATGTCAACTATAAAGGAAAAGTTGACATTTTCATAAACTGCTTCAAACCTTTGTTCCTATTGGGTTTTTAGCTCTTTTTTTCTGTTTTTTAATGTTTTTCTACCCCCCTGTTAGATACGGGGGGTTAAAGCGTGGCTATCGCCACGCAGGCTTCGCCCAAAACAGCGGTTTTCGCTTCGCACACCGCTGCCTTGGGCAGCCTTTAGCCTTTGGTTAATACAGTGACATGTGCAAGCATAAAAGCAGCTTTATTGTAATCATTCATCTAGTTTTTTCGGCTAATATCAAATATGCATTTGAAGCATAATTCTTTTAATTAAATACTATAAGATTAAATTTTGTACAAATCCCACTTGAATACTGCCTATGAATGTTTATTTTATAAGGTTTTTTCATGTTTTCTTATGTCAACATGTTGAAGCTCCAATTTTTTATTCCAAAATGTATATGTAAATCTATTATTATGATTTATTTGGTATTCAATGTACTTTTCATCTACTGTAAAGTTATCTTCTTCATTAATTTTAAAAATAATGTTTACTCGGTTCATATATACACCTCCAGTACTTCATAGCATTCTATATAAATTTCGCTTATAATTGAATCAATACTAGATTCGTTATAATTTAACTCATTGAATGAGACCTTATTTAATTTAACATTAACCGACTCCTTAATATATTCCTCCAATTCTCTTTCCTTTTCTAAAGCCGTATGAGAATCCTCTGCGTACTTTTCAAATCTACTCTGCAAGTCATTAAGCATTTTTTCAAAAATATAATTACTTACAAACAAGGACATAACTTCATTGAACATTTCATCATTCATATTATCTAGAGAGTTTATATCCATATTATTTTCAGTAATATACTCATATAATTGTGATAAGGCCTGTATTGTAGCATTTTTAGCAACAATATCTTCTTTTGTATTAGATCTAGGAGAAATTACATTAACCATTTCTGATATTAAAGCTTCAGCACTTTTTCCTTTGTACTCTATCTTTAATCTTTCTAGTGTTTTAATTATACCTTCGGATACAATACCAGAAAGAAGCTGTCCTAATCGTATACTTGAACCCCTACCAGAAACAGCCCTATTCGCCGAAGCCCTTGCTCCACCCGACGCTTTAACATAATTCCTTAAAACCCTACCTTGGTTTTTTATCGTTCCTGTTATATATTGCGAAATCACTTTCTTAGTTTCCTGCCAAGATCCTTCTAATTCCTGATCATCTACGTTCATAAATTCCTCATATTCATCTTCAAAACCTTCAGGTAATAGCGGATTATCCATTGGTCCATTATAAATACTTGAAGTCCCCATCTACCTTACTCCTTCTTTAATTCTTTTTGAATTGCCGAAGCCAACTTATTATTCTCTTTACTCCATTTATCAGCTATGTCTTGGACTTCACTATGTTTATTTGTTGTTTCCATAAAGTCCCTAATCAATGGTAACATTGCTAAAGTAATTTTCTCACCATGCAATGAACTTAAATCGCTAATAACATTCGTAAATAATATCTCTTTGGTTTTACCCCATTCAAGGTATGATTTTAATACATCTTTATCTATAGTGGTTTCAATTATAATATTTGAGAAAACAGTTTGTAGTATTTCTATAGACTCATAGTCATTTATTTCTACAGACCCTTTTATTGCTTCGTTTCTTGCAGTTTTTGATTTACTTAATAATTTTTCTATTATTTGAACTGCATCGGGACTAAGTTTTTCTGAGCCATAATTGATTTTTTCTGATAAGGATTCTCTTGTAAAGTAAAAATATGGTCTAAGGTCAACATCTGCCAGTTTAGGCTCAATTTCACACCAATCTTGAACCCACTTATCGTCCTTCCATACCTTTAGTTCATTATTTTTATCTACTTCATTGTTTTCCAATTGTGATAAGCCCACTGAACTACCATTTGCTTCAATTTGTAACTCAGCAATCTTTCTAAACAATGGGGATTTAAAATATTCCAATAGCATGACTTTCGCAAGAACTTTTCTATCTAATATGATACCTTTATAACTTGCCATTTTTTCTCTCATTACCAACGAATTTAAAAATCGCTTACAGTGCCTTGGGTTGCCATTGAGTCCGTTTGCTAAGACCGAAGATAATTGTTTAGCAATATTTATACTTTCTTTAACTTTATCTGCAATATCCGGGGACTTTTCTTTGATTAATAAATATGTAATTTTAAAATCCAAAAAGTTCTCTAACTTCTTCTGTTCTAAAAATTTTATTATCCCTTCAAATTCATCATTATTTAAATCTTTTTGGAATAAAAGGCAAGTAATATAAAATTCTACTTCCCTAGCATTTAGTCTTGGTATTCTAATAGGATATTGGATAATTTTTTCCAAATACTCTTTACCTATATTTATTTGCTGTCCTTCTATTTCATTAAATTTTCTTTTTACCGCATATGCGATATGCCTTTCATCAGCACCTATGATGAAAACTGATTTTCCGGTAAATAAAAATAATCTAATTGCTTCTAATGTCTCTAAGATTGTATCAGGACTGCAACGGTCTAATTCATCAACAAATACAACTAATCTATTAATTTTAGTTTCACTTAATAGTTCTGAAAAGTTATTTTGAAATTCCTTAATATCCTCTCTTATTTCTTTATTATTTAGTTCATCCTTTATAGCTTGTTTAACTTTTTCTTTATCGATTGCCTTGCCACTTTCACCTAGTTTGCTCATAACATCTGATATTGTTAATTCAGCTAAGGTTCCTATTCCACCGGTTAAAAATAAATCTCCCCCGAATTTTGCAGTCTTCTTCAACAATTTAAATTTGTCTACGCTTTTATAAAGACCTGTTATACACTTTTTAGCAGTATCAGTAAGTGTCCGTTCATTTTGTATTGTATCTAGAATTGTACCCATTAATGCTGTTTTCGCATCCTCATACCCTTCAAATAACCATCCATTAAATATTAAACAAACGGTGTCATCTTTTCTTGTTTCAAATTCTTTCATGCTCATTTTAATTAAACTAGATTTCCCACTCCCCCAATCACCATAGACTCCAATACTTGAAGGTAAGAGTGCTTCATCTTCAATGATATCTGTAAGAATTCCTATTAAATAATCAAAATCTAAGAAGTCTAACTCTGTTTCACTATCTTTCCACATAGCCTCACCCTCCCTTTGCATAATTGATAAATAAGCTTACTAATATATTATAAGTCTTTTACTCAACTTCACTATCTAACATCCAAACTTTTTTAATAGGAATCTCCTTCTTAATATCATCACTTAGCTTTTCATAGTTCTCAAAGTTCTGTTGAATAATGGTTTTGGAATCCCAAAGGCATACCTTAAAGAACTGTTTAGGAAACTCTTTTGTTACAGAAGATTTAAAACCTCTCCATGAAACTAATAAGCTGAAATCCGCACCATAATTGCTCATTGTACCTACTAACTGATCTAATATCGGTCTATCAAGTGGCGTGTCCGATGTCTACTGTTTCTTCATTCTTAGCAAATAGTTCCTTCAAATATTTATTGTTTGGTATATGGCAATTACTATTAGGCATTTCCCTAATACTTTCTTTCTATATGTTCTACATTTTACAAACTGTCATAAAACCGTTGTAACCGTCCAGTGAATTTAATAAATCTTGATCAAAACGATCCTTTGGTATATCCTTTCCAATCCATTTCACATCACGGTAATGATAATAGGGAGTTCCAAGTGATTCATCATATACATAATCGCCAGCAACCTCACCTATATGTAATGTTCTATTAAATTTCGATGGTAAAACTATTAAATCATCTTGTTCTATCGCATGTGCAATTGGCCAAATTTGAGAAGCCCAGTTAATCGCTGTTTTTTCTTTATCTAAATCATAATGATCGATTAATCGTTTATACAGAGTTTCCTTTGACTCAATTTCTTTTAAATCTATATTAAGGTCATCCCAAGTAAGATAGACTCTATCGTCATCTAGAAACTTATTTTCAAATTCCCCTTGTTTCCCGGCACGAAATAACCAAACGGTCATAATTAAAACTCCTTTCTATAATTTATTACGATAAAACAGATAATGGTCTGCAACCTTACAGAAACTTCGTTGTTTTAGCAAAGGGACGGATCTTATATATCAATAAGTATTAGTATAGTCCCTTTGCCTTCTTAACTTTACTTACCTTAAAAATATCACTTTATTTTGTACAATTAGTTCTTACAACCATTTTTGTCACAGGTTATTTTGGAACTAGTATTTACCCAGTGACTTGATTCTTTATTCGTATTAAATCCGCAACCAGTGCTTCCACCTTTTGTCCCACCATGCACTATTCCAGTTGGTATGTGTTTAACAGCCATCTTTATCACCTCCTTAAATCTTTAAAGTTATATTTGAGGTTATCTGCCCTATAACATAGGAACAGTCACTCACATACACAAAAATGCCAGCCATCCATAAAAGTTCCTTTACCTAACCTTTTAGATGACTGACATTCGCTGTTATAATCTATATTCACCTTTTGATTCTGCTGCCTGTTGTATATCCCAATCCCTTACCTCAGTATTCTCCGCCATCAACTCTGCTTGATGCATAACAGTATCCAAAGCTTTTTTCGCCTGTTCTGGTGGATAATCATACTTCTTCAATAGCCTCTTAATAATTCTTCGCATTCCGGCTCGCGCACTCTTACGAACATGCCAATCAATTGTCATGTTACGTCTTACTGCCTGTGTAAGTTCGTTTGCTATTTTTAGTAATACTTCATCTTCCATTAACTCTTTTACAACGGATTCGGATGTTAAAGCATCATAGAAAGCTATTTCGTCATCGTTTAAACCTAAATCTTCTTCCTCTTGCCGTGCCTTTTTCATATCATTCGCCATTTGGATTAATTCTTCCATTACTTCAGCGTTAGTAATTGCTTGGTTTTTGTATTTATTTAAGGACTGTTTTAGTTTTTCCGAGTATTTCTTTGATTTAACGAGGTTACGTTTCTCCATCGTTTTGATGTTTCCTTCTAATAGCTTTTTAAGCATTTCAACCGCTAAGTTTTTATGCTCGTATGTTCGAACCTCTTCTAAGAACTCTTCCGATAAGATAGATACATCTGGATGTTTCAATCCCATTACTTCAAATACATCTACCGCTTCTTCAGATATAATAGACCGTTCAAGTAACTGGCTAACTCGTGCTTCTACTTCCTTTTTCGATTTACGTTTCGGTTGTTTTTCTTGAAGTTTATTAAGGCTCGCTTTAACTGCTTTAAAATAACTAACTTCTAGAGCTACAGCTTTACCTTCTTCTGTTGCTGCACATAATGAATGAGCCTTGGCTAGCTCAGTTGCTGTCTGTTTAAATTCCTTTTGTTCCTTTTCATTCTTACCGAAAATTACATTCATACCACCGGTAATGGCACGAATACGTCCTGCTTGTGATGAACTCATATAAGCCGAGTAATCATAACCGTGCATCAAATTTTGCAAGATTTCTAATTTCTCTTTCATTACACCCACAGCAGCTGAAGTATCAATACCTGTAGTTTTCTTATCACTGTCTGTATATTGATTTAACGCCTTTTTCAAGCTTTCTAATATTCCTATATAGTCAACAACTACCCCACCAGATTTATCTTTGAATACACGGTTAACCCTTGCAATCGCCTGCATTAAATTGTGGCCTTGCATTGGTTTATCGATATACATCGTATGCATGGAAGGAACGTCAAATCCGGTTAGCCACATATCACGAACAATAACCATTTTTAAGTCATCACTGTTATCTTTCATTCGTTTTGCCAATAAGTCTCGACGTTTTTTTCCACCAATGTGTGCCTGCAGTGCATCTTCATCCCCGGCACTACCAGTCATGACTACTTTTATTTTCCCTTTGTCATCGTCATTGGAATGCCAATCTGGTCGAAGTTTAACAATTTCATCGTATAGTGCAACACAAATTCGACGACTCATACAAACAACCATCGCTTTTCCATCAATTGTTTTAGCTTTTTCTTCGTAATGGTTGACGATATCTTTTGCTAACTTCTGAATTCGACTAGGTGAACCAACAATCGCTTCAAGCCTAGACCATTTAGATTTATATTTTTCACGGGTAGATTCTTCTTGATCTTCTGTAATCTCTTCAAATTCTTCATCAATTCTAGCTAATTCCTCTTCATTGGCTTCTAAACGAATAATTCGATTTTCATAATAAATTCGAACTGTCGCTTCATCTTCCACCGCTCGTGTCATGTCATATATATCAATATAATTACCAAAAACAGCCGGAGTTGACTTATCCTCTAGTTCAATAGGTGTTCCAGTAAAACCAATAAAGGAAGCGTTCGGAAGTGCATCACGTAAATATTTTGCATATCCATATTTCACATCGCCTGTTTTTGTATTTGTCTTTGCAGAAAATCCGTACTGACTACGGTGTGCCTCATCCGCGATAATAATGACATTTTTACGGTCAGTTAGGACAGGCATTTCTCCTTCTTCTTCCGGCTTAAACTTTTGGATAGTGGTAAAAATAATTCCACCTGATTGTCGTTCGTTTAAGAGATCGTACAATCCGTTTATTTCTTTAGACTTTTCATTAGCCTGTTGTTTTTTCTGCTCGTCAGTTAGCTTGCGAACATCTGCTTGTTTCGGAGCTTGTCTTAATAAATCCTGTGATTTAGAAAAAGTAGAGAATAATTGATCATCTAAATCATTACGGTCTGTAATTACGACAATGGTTGGATTATTTAACTGATTAATAAGCTGACCTGTATAGAAGACCATTGAAAAACTTTTACCAGACCCTTGGGTGTGCCAAATAACTCCAATTTTTCGATCTCCATTTTCACTTGTTGCTGTTTTAGTATGTTCTACTGCTTTTTTTACAGCAAAATATTGATGGTATGCAGCCATTATTTTAGCGATAGTCTTTTTATCACCAATTTTATTAAAATTTTCATCGCGTTCTTCTTCACTAGATTCCTGAAAAAGAATAAAGTTTTGAATAATATCTATCAAACGCTCTTTTGAAAGCATTCCTCTTAGCAACACTTCATACTGAGGTACTTCCAAGGGTTCGATTGTTTCTCCATCAACCGACCGCCAATTCATAAAACGTTCCTGATTAGCAGTTATAGTACCTACTTTAGCATTAATTCCGTCTGACAGGATGCAAAAAGCGTTATAGTAGAACAAAGAGGGAATATCCCGTTTATAAGTTTGGATCTGTGCATACGCATTATCAATACTTACATTCTCATCAGAAGCAGATTTAAGCTCAATAACAACAAAGGGAATACCATTGATGAATAGAACCAAATCTGGGCGTCGCTCTTCTTTTTCAACAATCGTAAATTGATTGACGACAAGGAATTCGTTATTTGATGACTCTGCGAAATCAATTAAAAAGGCCTTCATGGAACGATTTTGACCATCTTTATGAAAAGATACATCTATACCATCAGTAATCAGCTTGTGAAAATAGCGATTGTTTTCTTCAAGGCTTGGACTGTTAAAGGCAATGATTTGACGAAAAGCTTCTTCCAAGGCTTCGTGTGGCAAATGCCTATTATTCTTAAATAAAGCATCTTTTACACGGTCTTCTAGAATGACCGTTCGATAATCTTTGCGTTCAGGTCTCTCCCCATCAGGACTGATTTCTGGACCAAAGATATAATTATAGCCAAGCTCTTGAAGTATCTCTATTGCTGCTTCTTCCAGTTTATCTTCTGTAAAATTTTCTAGGAAACTCATTCACCTCTCTCCTTTCGATCAAACATTATTTCTACGTTTATCTTTACTTTGATAAAACTTCATCTTCCAGTGATACACGTATCTCACCAGAAATTAACTTTGGCAAAAGTGTATCTCGAAGGTTCACTAATCGTTTGTTCTGCTCTTCGAAATTTAAAATTATTTCTGCTAATATTTTTGTTTTTTGATTAAATTTATTTATTATTTCTTGAGAAGGTAAAATTACTTCAATCTTTTTTAATTCTCCTCCCGATATCTCCTTAAATGTAGAGCCAGACGCTCTATTTTTGATTGTTTTTAATTTACTTTTCAGTGTTTGAAAGACAAATTCTGTTCCAAAACCTTTATAGGGAACTACAGACTTAAAGCCTTGATTAGTAGATACTTCATTACTAGCTATAGCAATGTAGCCTATAGGCGCCCTAGAACTAAATAAAACTGAACCCTTTGGTAAAATCTTAGCACTACTATTGTTATAACCTTTTTCAGTTATATCAATAGCACCTCTCTCTATATATCTATTCTTAAAACCAGACAAATCTTTTGGTGTAATCCAAGGTATACCTTCTGAAGTATAATAATCTGTCTGTTTCTTAGACGGCGTACCTCCTCCGACTACTTCACCAATATCTTTAATTGCTCCTATTTTCCACGCTTTTGGAATCAACCCTAATTCACTTTTAACCATTTCTCCACCACTAGACTTATATGGCTCTCCATTTTCATTCGGAAACTCATAATCAACAAACCATTGTTTATACAAAGCTTGAGCTAATTCTTCCAACTTTTTAATAATTTGGTTATTGGTTTCTATTTTCATATCTACTGGTGAAAGAAGATCGACTAAATAATCTTGTTGTTTTCGAGGCGGGAGAAGAATTTCCATATTTGCATAGGTTTTTGCATTAATGTTCCTCCTAGTACTACCTGTGCTATAAGAAGAAACCCATCCTTTATATTCATTAGATAAAATATAATATCTCATAAATTTAGGATTTACCTTAGTTGGATCTAGGCTAAATTTAATTAAAAATCCAGCATATACCAACTCACCATCTGAACCATCATAAAAATAGCTTCTTCCAGTACTATTTCCTGTACGCGCAAATACAATATCATTTGGTTTTAGTAAATAATTCTTAGCCTTCTCATCATTTACAGACTTTAAATCAATTTTATTCAATGTACCATCGTCGTTAATATCCGTAATTCTTAAATAAGTATATAAATCATCAGAATATTCCACCGCAGAAGCAGCAATTCCATAACTACCTTTACCGTCAATAGATATTTCGCCTAATGTTACCTTTTTCCAATCATTAGATGTCATAACCAACCCCCCCTAAGTTCTTCCTAATTTCCTCTTCTAATTGGTGGGATTTGTTAAACAACTCTCTTAATTCATCAGTAATTGTTTCCATCTTCTCTTCAAAGGGGACACCATCATCTTCCATTTCCTCTAAACCAACATAGCGTCCGGGATTCAGTACATATTCGTTTTTACGAACTTCATCTAATGTAGCTGTTTTACAGAATCCTTTAATATCTTTATACTCTTTATCTGCTTTACGCCAATTTCTATAGGTTCCGGCTATTTTTTGAATATCTTTTTCTTTTAATTCACGTAAACGACGATCTACCATTTTCCCCATTTTACGAGCATCAATAAACAAAATCTCATTTTCATGACTGAGATAGTTTGGGTTATTTTTTTTATTACGATTTAGTATCCATAAAGAAACCTCGATACCTGTTGAATAAAATAATTTATCTGGTAAAGCAACAATAGCATCAACTAAATCGGCCTCTAATAAATTTTTACGAATTTCTCCTTCATTAGATGTATTGGAACTTAATGAACCATTCGCTAAGACGATCCCTGCTGTACCATTTGGCGAAAGGTGATAGATCATATGCTGCAACCAAGCGTAGTTAGCATTTCCATCTGGTGGTGTACCGTATTTCCACCGTACATCATCTGCTAATTCATTTCCTCCCCAATCACTAATATTAAACGGAGGATTAGCCAAGATATAGTCAGCTTTAAGTGTTTTATGGAGGTCATTATGGAAAGTATCCGCATGATGCTCTCCAATATTTCCTTCTAGCCCACGAATAGCAAGATTCATCTTACAAAGCTTCCAAGTAGTTGAGTTTAATTCCTGACCATAAATAGATAGGTTCTCTATTTTTCCTTGTCGGCGTTCTACGAATTTTTCACTTTGTACAAACATACCACCACTACCACAGCAAGGATCATATATACGACCCTCGTATGGTTCAATCATTTCAACCAATGTTTTTACAACACTTTGTGGTGTATAGAACTCTCCGCCACCTTTACCCTCTGCACTTGCAAATTTACCTAAGAAGTATTCATAAATACGACCAAGTAAATCTTTCTCTTCTTTACTGTGCAGTTTAATCGTTGAAATCAAGTCAATCAGTTCACCCAAACGGCGTTTATCAAGCTCTGGCCGTGCATAGCGCTTATCTAATACCCCTCGTAATGATGGATTTTCTTTCTCAATTGCTATCATCGCTTCATCAATGTATTGTCCAATTTTTGAATCTTTTGCATGGTCTTTAATGAAGTCCCAACGCGCTTCTTTGGGAACCCAGAAGATGTTTTCGTATGTATATTCATCACGATCCTCTTCAAAGCCATCGCCTTCTTCAACTAATTCGTTATATTTTGTTTCAAATTTATCTGAAATATATTTTAAGAAAATTAATCCTAATGCAACGTGCTTATACTCAGATGCATCCATACTTCCACGTAATTTATCCGCTGCTTTCCAAAGTGTTTCCTCAAATCCGATCTTTGCTGTCTCCATGCTCTAAAACTCCCTTTTTAATAGTTATGGTCATCTAATACTTCAAATAATTCGCTTTCAAACTCATCTTGTTCAGGGCCTGTAGAAACCCAATCCGGTAGTACCTCTAAATAATGTGCCAATCCCTCAATCGTTTTATGGAAAGTCGGTTCATGCTGTGCTTTATCTAAAAGTTCCAAAACTAACTTAAATGTATCTAAATAAGGCTGGTGTTCCGTTTTATTTATCATTTCCCGGAACTTTTCAATAAGCTTTGCCCTTTCAATATCATGCTCAATTTGATTTATTTCCTCTTTATCATAAACAGGAACTTCAACGAGATCGTTTTCCTCTCCAATTAGAAATTGTTCTTCATGTTTCATTATAACAGGTTGAAGATCTCGTTTTAGTTTCTCCTTTTGGATCTCCAGCTTTTCCAGTTCGGTTAATTCCTTAGAAAAGTATTTAGCCTCTATACCAAAAATATTCTCCAAAGTCGGTAGATGCTTTTTAGAGATGTTTTGCTTCCCTTTAATCCATAGGTTAATATTTTGCTTTTTAATGCCTAGTTTCTCAGCTAATTCAATATGCTGCATCCCATAAAGATCTAAGATGTATTCTAAACCTATCAATTGATCACCTACCTTTAAATATTGTCTGAGTCAATATATAGTTATATTGTAATAGGAAATTTGTTTACAGTCAATCATTGTATAAAGGCACTGTTCGAAAGTTTCAAAGTGAAGCTTATTAAACTTTATGGTGTCGTACATCTGAGATAGGGTTGCAAAAAACTATACTGGTACTGTTGCTCATGTCTTTTGGTAGCTATAGATTTAAGAAAGCAAAAATCATCCTTAGTAAATTACTCCTTATTTCTTTGACGTCAAACGTTGACTGATATAGGTTAGTGCAAGATTCACTTGATAACACAATGATCACTTAATATATAAATTAAAAAGCGATCCCTTTATATTTACTTCTATATAAAGGGATCGCTTATTTGATTAATCGAATTTAGTTTGTTCATATTTCTAGAGTGTTCCAAATACGTTCCAAATTACTAGTAGACTTTAGAACATCTGTATTCGAAAGTAACCCCTTATTTATTGGGATTTATCTACTATTTAATATAAATTGTTCCAAATATCCAATAATAAAATACGTTAATAGTAAGGATAGCAAGTACTACCAACTCGATAGGTAACTATAAAAAAAGTATGGTACAGAGAGGTAATTTTAGGAACAACAGAACATCTCGATGCAATGCCCTGATTACAGTACGTTCAGAGCGTTCCATTTGTTCCGAATTTTTTGGAACACAGTCTAGAACTTGCCATTGTAAAAGTAAATCATTGTATCAGGTAAATCAGGATGAATAATCCCATCTTGAATCAATTCTGGATTATCAGGATTTGTAAGCTGAATCGTCCATGCATGAAATTGTCCTTTACCAATTCGGGCCTTTTTAGTACCTTTAAAAAACGATTGATTTTGAATATCTTTGACAGCTTTATTACTTGTTGAATAAAATGGATGCTTCTCGTGATCTTTATACGCATCCATAACATTAGTGGGGGCTAAATACAGTAATACATTACCATCCTTTTGCTTTTTTAACTTATAATCAATGTTTGGTAACAAAACTCCATTATTCGCCAACAGACCAATCTTTGATAGGAATTTATTTGATGGATGGTCAGTCTCTGTCATTTGTTGCGTCTCTTTCATTTCCTTATAAACAAAAAGGTAGATTTCCTTTAACTCTTCCTTATCGTTTAAAAATATCTCTTCGTTAAAGTATTTATTTAATTGTTTTAATGCTGCAAATGCTCCAGCTAAGAATATTGCATAATTGCTTCTAACTCGCACATCAATATTAGTACAGCCCTGTTTAATAAAGTACTTGGTAATATCATCGTACAATTCCAAAACATTTGACTGCCATTCATGCGAGGATTGCATCAGGTATTGACCAACCCAAATTGGTATTTCACTCTCTCTCACTTCATTGAATACTTCTTCATTTTTTACAATATTGGATGAATCCATTAATACAGATCGCTGTATAATTGATGCAACACTAGTTAATACCTCTCCACCCAAAAATAAAGTGCCGCGTATTGGATAACGAATCACTGCATTTT
The DNA here is from genome assembly GCF_037892815.1 of Oceanobacillus sp. HCA-5259. NCBI lineage: Bacteria > Bacillati > Bacillota > Bacilli > Caryophanales > Bacillaceae > Oceanobacillus > Oceanobacillus sp. HCA-5259. Next base: position 25,788 of record NZ_JBBKBV010000042.1, read on the forward strand.
CATCTTTATGACCACGTACCAGAGCTTGACGCATATAAATTACCTTTATGGCATCAGAATAATATTTAAAAAAATCTCTTCCTCTAGACCGATCATCTTTATCCTCAGCTTCATCTATAACAAAAGGCACATTTGCTCTTTTACTGATACCTTTTCTTAGAGCATCTAATGTAGGTGGAGTCGTGAGTGATACTTTCATACCAGAAAACTTTGAAAAAATATTCATACTTGCGCTCTTACCGCTTGATTGTTTCCCATAGATATATATAAAAGGAAAGCAGTCCGTTTTGGCACTTATTACATCAGCATGAAATGAACTAGCAATATATCCGAATGTAAGATAAAAATAATTGCCATAAAGTTTTTTTAAGTCATTAAAGAAATTAGTAATACTTGGTTTAGTTGGGCTAGCCATAATAGGTGGATAAATAACGTAGTCATCATCCTTTTCCAATTCTAATTTATAGTATTTATTATTAATTTCAAAAACACCGTCTTCATCTGGAAAATACACATTTCCTTGAAAATATGCATGATTAGGATAAAACCAGACATTATCACTTGAGTTGAAACCACTATAAGTTACGATAGTTAATTTTTTAGTCGTATTTGCCATTATAAACTCCGTTAAATCATCTAAATGATATTGTTTACCTCTCCAATTAAACATCCCATAACTCATACAAAATTTCTTAAAGGAATTTTGTATCGCCAAAGTCTCACCGTCTATTTCTATTACTTTTGAGTATTCTTTGGAGATTAATTTTAATATATATTTTACTTTTTTATTGCTCTCTTCCATAACGAATAGTGGATCAATAATAAAGTTTGAAAGTCTTTCTCCTTCAGTCTGTTTTTGTTTCGTATTTCTTTCATAGTAATATCTCTCCGTGCTGTTCATTAAAATTGTTAACTCTGTATCAAGTGCCATTTTTGCTTCCCAGAAGAGATAAATGCTATCACCTACACTAGTTTTAACATGCTTTACATCATTTACTTCTTTCATTAATAATCCTCCTAACATAAAATAACCCCAAACAACCATGACAGGAGTAAAACTCTCTGTTCATAGAATGATTGGGGTTCTCCCTTTGTTGTAATTGAATTTTCATTTACTTAAATGATAATTGGCTGTCACATTCTGCTTTCATATATAAATCCAAAATATTATAATGTTAAGATTTTAAAATTCTAAGAGGTTTTATAGATTTTTTATTGAATCTTTTTTCCCTCGGGCCTTTTAGCACTGAAGGTGAAAAAGGATATGTATGTCTACTTTAAACACACATACCCTTTTTCCTATTAATTTGAACGATACTTTTCCAATAACTCATACACGGCTAGCGTATACAAATCAGAAAGCCGTAAACGAGTTTTGGCAGCAAGCTCCTTCATTTCTTCAATATATTCAGGTTGAATCTTAATGGTTGTCCTAACTCCTTTATTAGATAAATCTAACTCCATTAATGCTTGATGAATAGTAATATTACCAACAATATTTGGTACTTGAGACGTTACAGGCAGATTCTTTGGTGCTGTCATTCGCTTCTTAGAAACAACGTCCTCATCCACTGGCTCCTTATCTGAATCACCTGTGTACTCCCACTCACCTTTTTGATTCAACGAATAGCCTAATTTTTTTAATCTTGCACGCAAAGTTGTATCCGCTAAGCCAAATTGCTTACTTAGTTCATAGATATTAGCACCTGTTTCATTCAAATGATTAATGATTTCTCCTGCTTTCTTCATCTGGCATCTTCCTTTCATAAAAAGTCATCAATAAGTGAATCAAATGATGTGATTTACATAAGCAATATACTTGAAGAACTCTTATATTCGAAGACCTGATGACTTAATTAATCAAAAGATGTTTATTTCAAAACAGAGATACCAAATTTAACAATACTATTCGAATATAAACAACCACCTGCTAAACTATTTAAAATACCTTACAGATACTAGCTTTATTTATTCACTCACTAAGAGAGTCACTTTATTAATTAGTAGGTGAGTCTATCATTAGTAGAATCACTTATTAATTAATGGGATGAATGCTTTAAGGTTCCGTTCTGACAAAGGTCTCTAGCACAAATTACTTTTTTGGGCTAAGAGGAGTTATACAAGCCGAACTTGATTACTTGAAATCAACTTTAAAAGGAGGAATTTGCAATGAGTATCATTAGCACATACAAACTGACTAATTGTTCTATGAAAATAATAGAATATCTTTTTTATTATCGAGGCATGACAGCCTTACAATTAACCCAGATGTACTATGAATTAGAAAAACCACTTTCTACCCAGAAATCAAACATTCACAACTACCTAAGTAAATTAAAGAAACAAAAAATCGTAGCCTCGAAGAAAGTTGAAGATCCTCTTCATCCCGGCTCGATTTATTATTTAACGAAAATGGGTTTTGAGGTAGTCAAAGCAATGCTCAATATCGATGTTGGTGCAAGTGAAAACGGATTTATCTTATTGAATGAAAGAAGTGGCATTCCAACTCAATCCGACTTACCTTATGAACTTTATCAGCCACCAAAACAACAAATAAATCATCATCTATTGTTGATAGACCTTTTTATTCAATTACGCATTCACTTTAGTGAGGAAGAGTCGATAGATCACCGTCTCTCCATGTATTGCTCAACCCAATATACACTTAACAGCAAAGATTACAAAATAAGACCAGACGCAGAAATTATGCTTCCAAATAAGGAGACGTTTTGGATAGAAGCAGACCGCTCAACAGAAAACCATACACAATTATTGGCTAAGTTTGAAAACTATAAGAACTACTTATCCTATTTAAAGAAACACGACCTGACCATTCCATTTAAAGGTATTCTATTCCTGACAGATGCAAAGCAACAGATATATGGATTGAAGCGACGCTGGACAAATATCTTATCAGCCTTCCTAAAGGAAATGTACCCATTCAATCAAGAAGTTCGATTAATTCTAACGCCTGTTAATAATCTAGAAGAAACTCTCCATTTTGAGATGAATCAAACCGCATTAAATCAGACAGCTAAACATCAAGTTTATGAAAAACTGCATCAAGAAGGATATGAAAAGGTGATTCCTTTCAGCAATACAGTTAACAAAACATTATCTTATGCTATTGCTATTAGCAAAAAGTCATACGACGTCTTCTTCTTGAATGTTAGTAATGCATTTGATTCATCCATGTACACACGTTTTCATCATTTTATTCAAGAGCTTGATAATATCCATCTGAAAAATGAGGTGAATGGATTACAGCAGCAAGGGGTTGGACAGGTAATATTTCATCTAGATAAGGAACCCTTTATTCTACCTGCTCTACAGGCAAGTTCATCCTCCGATAATAATTTAATGGAAGAGTTAGAGATGCTTAACAAAGATTTAGAATTTGTACAAGTAGGCTTATCAGATGAATAGGACAATAGTTCCTATACATTAATCGTTACAATCATTCGTTACCATAATACGTAACGTTTAGTCCAGCCCCTGCTACATGGGTGGGGAAGCAATTTTGCAAATCAAAAATGATATGGTAACCATTATTAGTAACTATGAATGGAT
>NZ_JBBKBV010000043.1:0-28884 GCF_037892815.1 Oceanobacillus sp. HCA-5259
GGAGACATATGGGCCAAATTGATTTGGTGGATATTTCAAAGTCATACGATAAGCAAAAAAACGTATTAGACGAAATCAATCTATCCATTGAAGAAGGGGAGTTTTTTGTACTGGTTGGTCCGTCTGGATCTGGTAAAAGTACGTTACTTCGCATGATTGCAGGCCTTGAGGATATTACATCCGGCACATTGAAAATTAGTAACGAGGTTGTGAATCACCTGCCACCGAAGGACAGAAATCTGTCGATGGTCTTTCAAAATTATGCGCTATATCCACATTTATCTGTGGAGCAAAATATTCTTTTCGGTTTAAATGCGAAAAAAGTGGATAAAGAGGAGCAACAAAAGAGACTTATCGAAACTGCAGAAATGATGGGGCTAAGTGAGCTGTTAAAACGGAAGCCAAAGGAGCTTTCAGGAGGACAGAGGCAGCGTGTCGCATTAGCGAGATCGGTCGTGAGTGAGGCGCCACTTTGTTTAATGGATGAGCCGCTTTCCAATTTAGACGCTAAACTTCGGGGGCAAATGCGAATGGAGATTCGTCGTTTGCAAAAAAGGCTGGGGATGACGATGGTGTATGTGACCCATGATCAAGTCGAAGCGATGACAATGGGGGACCGAATTATGGTGTTGAATGATGGGAAGATTCAGCAGGTCGGAAAACCGATTACCTTATATAATGAACCTGCAAATTTATTTGTAGCTTCTTTTATCGGCTCACCGAAAATGAATATGGGGAAGGCTGTTTTTCATGCTGACCTGAATCAACTTGTGATTGATGATGCACTTCATCTAGAAATAGATCCCGTTATCAACAATGTACCACGCTACCCGAACGTAACGATTGGTATACGAGCGGAACATCTTTACCCTGGAACTGCAGAAAACACTACACATGTTGTAGAAGTGATAAATGTAGAACAGTTAGGAAATGAAACGTTGCTTGCGTTTGAAGTCGGTGCGGAAGTTTGGACGGCTAAATGGCCGGGACAATGGGACGTGCAAGTAGGGGAGAAGGTTCCAGTACATATTGCAATTGAAAATCTATGCTTCTTTGATTCGGATACAGGATTATTGATTAAGCCGGCAAGAGCGGGCAAACAGCAAGAGGTCGTAACGGCATGAGTATGAATAGTACAGCGATTCAACAAACGCCTAAAAGCCAAATAAATTTTGAACAAGTGAAAAAGAAGCAGCGGATGAAAAGTTTTTCTAAAGGCATGTTGTTCTTACTGCCTTCGATTGTTCTGTTTAGCGTGTTTCTATTCTACCCGCTCGCTCGAACCATTTATTTAAGTTTTTTCCTAACGGATGCCGCAGGGGCAACAACCGTTTTTGTTGGTTGGGAGAACTACGTGACGATGTTCACTTCCCCGATTTTCTTACAGAGTATGAAATCAACTTTTTTATTCGTCCTATATACCGTTCCGATTACGATTATTATCAGTTTGTTTTTGGCGGTGATTGCAAATGAGAAATTAAAGGGAATCGGTTTTTTCCGTACGATTTATTCATCAACCATGGGGATATCGGTTGCGGCCGCGTCTGTCTTCTGGCTTTATTTATTTCACCCGTCCATGGGTCCGTTGAATCTGTTGTTAAACGCCATTGGTGCAGAGGGGATTGGCTGGCTGACAGACCCGTCTTGGGCACTGTTTGCGATAGCCATTACAACGATATGGATGAATATCGGTTTTACCTTTCTCATTTTATTAGGCGGACTGCAATCGATTGACTCTTCTTTATATGAAAGTGCGGATATTGATGGTGCCGGTTATTTTTATAAGTTAAGAAGAATTACGATCCCGATGCTTTCGCCAACCTTATTCTTTGTGGTGACCGTAACGATTATCAATGCCTTTCAAACCTTTGGGCAGATTGATATTTTAACACAGGGCGGTCCGGTGAATTCGACGAACCTTGTCGTCTATTCCATATACCGGGAAGCATTTGTAAACTATAAGTTCGGATCGGCAAGTGCTCAGGCGGTATTATTGTTCATCATTATATTACTCATGACTTTCCTGCAATTCAAGTTTGGTGAAAGGAAGGTTCATTACCAATGACAATTCCAACAGGTCGAAAAGTTATATTTTATATCTTACTGATTATTTCAGGATTTCTCGTCTTTGCGCCAACATTAATGGCGTTTGCCATGAGCTTTATGTCGAACAAAGACATTATGACGGGAAGCCTGCCTACATCGTTATCCTTTGATAATTATGTCAGGGCGTTCGGGCAGTTCCCATTACTTAAATATCTGTTGAATAGCTTAATCATTTCCTTAGTGATTATGCTTGGACAATTAATTTTATCAAGTTTAGCCGCTTATGCCTTTGTCTTTTTAGAGTTCAAAGGGAGAGATCTCTTATTCTTTGTTTTCATCGCGACGATGATGGTTCCTTTTGAAGCATCGATTATTCCGAACTTCCATATCATCCGTGATTTGGGGTGGATTGATACCTATCCGGGGCTGACCGTTCCATTCTTTGCGATGGCGTTTGGGACATTTTTACTCCGGCAGAACTTTAAACAAATACCGAAAGAATTAAGAGAAGCGAGTCAGATTGCTGGGATGGGGGATTTTAAATTCTATCTGACAGTCGTTTTACCTGTTGCGAGAACTAGTTTGCTAACTTTAGGTGTGTACGGATTTTTAACCTCGTGGAATATGTATTTATGGCCACTCCTCACGACGACGAACGACAATGTTCGTACCGTACAAATCGGCTTAAAGCAATTACAAACACAGGAGCAATTAAATGACTGGGGTGTCATCATGGCAGGTGCTGTTATCGTTGTGATTCCTACTTTAATTCTTTTATTCCTCGGTCAAAGCAAACTGCAAAAAGGATTAACGGAAGGTGCTTTGAAATAAGTTGGAGCTGCTCAAAATGAGCGGATGAACGAAATTTTTTATAAAAAAAGGAGTGTAATGAAAGAATGAAGAAGATACTTGCGATACTTATGTTAGGGTTCGTATTATTCCTTGCAGCATGTGGTTCAGATGGAAACGCGGACGAGGCAGCTGGTAGTGCTACTGCTGGCGCGGAAGGTACAAGTGAGGGATCTGGAGATAACGAAAAACAAGTCGTTACATTCTGGCACTCGATGGGTGGGGCTGGTCAGGAAGCATTAAATGCGATTGTTGACAGCTATAATAGTTCCCAGGATGAAGTTCAAGTGAATGCAGAATACCAAGGTTCATATGATGAAGCATTGACGAAATTTAATAGTGTTGCCGGTACAGACAGTGCACCAACTATTATCCAAACGTTCGAAATTGGCACGATGTCGATGATTAATAGTGGCAGCATTTTACCAATTCAAGAATTGGTTGATGCAGATGGTTATGATATGAGCGGTTTAGAGGAAAATATTATTAACTATTATTCCTTAGATGGAACGTTCTACTCGATGCCATTCAACTCTTCCACACCGGTTATGTATTATAATAAGGATGCTTTTGAAGCAGCGGGGCTAGACCCGGAAGCTCCACCAGAAACATTTGAGGAAGTAGAAGAAGCAAGTAAGGCAATTGTGGAAGCTAATCCAGACATGAAAGGATTTGCACTGCAGGCTTATGGCTGGTTATATGAACAACTGCTGGCCAACCAGGGCGCCTTATTATTAAACAATGATAACGGAAGAACGGACACACCAACTGAAATTGGCTGGACAGAAGAAGAAGGGAAATCAATCTTTGAATGGGTAGAGCGTATGGTTAATGATGAAACATTCGCTAACTATGGAACGAATGGTGACAACATGGTTTCCGGTTTCTTAGCAGGGGATGTCTCGATGTTCTTACAATCTTCAGCTAGTTCAAGAGATGTGATTGATAACGCACCATTTGAAGTAGGTATCGCATTTTTGCCACACCCGGAGGAAAAAGAACGCGCAGGTGTTGTCATCGGCGGGGCAAGTCTTTGGATGATTGACGGGAAGCCGGAAGCAGAAACAAATGCTGCTTGGGACTTCATGAAGTATTTACAAACACCGGAAATTCAAGCAGAGTGGCATGTGGGAACAGGTTATTTTGCAATCAATCCGGCTGCATATGATGAGCAAGTTGCCGTTGATGCACACGAAGAAATGCCACAATTAAACGTGACGGTTGAGCAACTACAAGCAACAACGTCATCGTTCGCAACCCAAGGCGCATTAATGGATATGATTCCAGAAGGCCGTAAAATTATGGAAACAGCACTTGAAACGGTTTATAACGGTGGCGAGGTAGACGACGCGTATAACACAGCAGTCGATCAATTTAATACAGCAATCGAACAAGCAAACGCAGCACGAGGAGAATAATTTTTAATAAAAGAATGAGAGGGAATAAAGTATGATCGGATGCTTTATTCCCTTTCTGATTATCCATGAAAGGGAAGTGTTACGATGACAGAGACGAAGATTTATGGGCATCGCGGGTGTATGGGAACGTTCCCGGAAAATACGTTACTCGGATTTCTTCAAGCGATCCGCCAAGGCGCAGATGGGATTGAACTGGATGTACAACTTACAAAAGATGGGGAGGTTGTCGTTATCCATGATGAGACGTTAGAGCGAACGACAGATGGAACCGGATTTGTAAAAGACCTGACCTTACAAGAAATCAAACAATATAGTGCAGGTGTAAAGTATGCTCATCTTAAGAATTATGATCGAGTGATTTGGTCTGCAGAACGTGTGCCAACCCTTCAGGAAGTGCTGGAGCTGTTAGCACCGTATAAAATCGAATTAAATATTGAATTAAAGACCAGTCTCTTTCAATACGAGGGCATCGAAGAAAAAGTATTAGCCCTCGTAAAGGAATATGGGAATGGTCGCAAAGTCATTTATTCCTCTTTTCATTTACCTAGCCTCTTGCGGATGAAACAGTTGGACCCGGATGCAGAAATTGCTTGGTTACTGGATCAAAGGATAGCGCATCCCGAGGATTATTTACATAGTTTGGAGCTTGAGGCATTACATGTATCCAAACGGATTGCATTTTCCGATACCTTTTATGGGAGAGATATAGTGAAGAAATTGCGGATTTGGACGGTTAACGAGCAGGATGAAATAAAACAATTACTCGATTTGGGTGTGGAAGCGATTATTACGGATTTCCCTGAAGAAGCCCTAAACGATCGAAATAAAAGGAAATCCCTTGCTTAAAAAGGTAATCGGTATCTTATGTGTAAGTTGTATTGTTTTCGCTGGTGCTTATCTCGTTATGGAACGGGAAGTGGAGCCCGAACCAGCCATCGTTGATTCCTCAAAAGTTATTGCACATCGCGGGGCGAATGATCGCTTTAATGAAAGTACGATTACGGCGTATAAAATAGCTGCTGAAGACGGTGTTGATGCCCTGGAGATTGATTTACGAATGACGGCAGATGGTGCACTCATTGCTATGCATGACGAAACGATCGACCGGACAACGAATGGAACGGGGAATGCAACAGACTATTCATTGCAGGAAATAAAGGAACTTGAAACGTCGGAAGTGTTTGGAGAGCAGCGAACAATGGAAGAAATCCCTACATTAAGAGAGATTCTCGAAACGTTTCGGGACACGGAGCACTATTATATTGAAACGAGATTGGTTCATGGGGAACTTGTCATGGAAGAACCGTTAATCGAGCTGTTACTCGAATATGACTTACTCTCCCAAGATCTCGTCACAATCCAGTCTTTCTCAGAGGAAAGTTTAGAAAAAATCCAAACGTTAGCACCAGAAATTCCGCTCACCCTTCTGTTTGGCAAAGAAAAATTCAATTTAAAGAAAGCAAAGACGTCTGATTATCCGATTATTGGCATAGAAGCAACGGACGTTACAATGAAAAGTGTTAATGAATTACACCGGCAAGGGAAAGAAGTGCATGTGTTTTTCAATGATGAGGTGACAACGAGGAAAGAGCAGGAGCGGGTGTATGAGCTGAATGTAGATGGTTATTTTACTGATGATATTCGGTTTACGAAAGGATTACTCAAGAAAGATAAGGATTGATGAAGAAGAGGTTAGGACATAACCTTTAGGTGTAGTGTAAAGCCCTATGTCTATTATTATAGATTTATAGTAAACTAAGACTATCGTTATTTAAAGTAGTTTTAGGAGGCTTCCAGTGAAAGAAATAGTTATTATATTGGCGGAAATTGTGAATGATATCCATGATATATTGACCGATATGTTCGGTTTACATATGACAGATAAGCAGCTTCATTTCTGGATCATCGGTATTATTGGAATGGTAACGTTCTTCATGGTGTATTTTTTCTTTAAAATCATTGAAAAAATGAAGTGGAGTACAACGATTCTTTCCTTTGTTTATACATTTACCGTTATGGTTGTCCTTGTATTTGCGATCGAGCTGCAGCAAGCAATCACGAACAGAGGAAATATGGAGTTTGCGGATGCAGTAGCGGGGCTATGGGGATTTATGGTGATGTTTTTGATTTATGCGGTGGTGGCAATACTCATTTATTTCCTATTTAAGACATTTAAAAAGAAAAAGTGAAAATGGCGTTTTCATAATTAATGTCAGAAATTACAAAGCTCGCTATTGAACTTATATACAATAGCGAGTTTTTTTGTGGTAAGCTGATTGAATCCAAAACAGTATTATGAAATTCATTATAGTAATCTTTTACTCTATATTCGTCAACGACATCCCATCACCATCTGATTCTACGGTTTACTTCCAATTATAATCACTAGTTTCCTCTTCACCGCTGTTATAAATTTTCTTAATCGTTTCGTCTGTCGTTACAATCCATGCGTCACCGTCTTCTTCAATATTTGTTACGGTTGCATCGATGACCTCTTGCTTCATGCCACTTTCCGCTAAGCGATCTACTAAGTCCACTTGCATGCCATGAAGGGCACTATCATCCTTGATATACGGACGAACGAGCTCATAATCATCCGCATTAATTGCTTCAACAAGGTTATAAATATAATTTAACGTTGCTTCTTCTACTTGCGCATCTACATCATTGCTTGCAGGTTTTGAAGCTGACTTGGCAGCCTGATGCAGTCCCTGTGAACCTTCGAGGGTTTCCGTAGCTTCAAAATCTGTATTGCTAAACATTCCATACGAATTTGCTTCATCAATCAGCCATTTATCTTCCTCCGCATCGAAAATGATACGAAGTGCTACGGTGTCAATTCGTTCTTCTAAATCAGGCTGCTCGTCACTATGAAAAGTGGAGGCTGTAAAATGGAAATTAGCTGGGACGGAAACTTCATTTTTGTCATAGAACGTTAGCTCGTCATAATTTAGTTCGATTTTTTCTAGTTGCCCTGTGAAGTTCTTTCCATAATCTATGTTATAAGCAAAATTGTCTTTAAAAGTCCCTCTAAAACTTTCCGTAACAGCCGTATAAATAGTAGCATCGTTCGCTGCATAGGCTTCCACATATTCTTCTCCATACAATAAAATTACTTCTGATAAATGATCCATTAGCTCCTTGCTTACAGTGTTCAAGGTGAGCTCATAGTAATCTTCTTCAATCTTTATCTCATCTAGTGTTACCTTACCCCATTCTGTTTCAATAATTGGGGTTGCCGTGACAGAACCATCCAGGTTTAGCGGACCGAATGCTTCAATATTTAGGCTTTCATCGAAGGGGATCTGCTCTTCATTCACTTCCATATATGCATTTTTAATCGGACTGCCATTCTCATTATATAAGTGGAATGTTGTCGATTCTGCATCCAGTTGAATATCCTGATAAACCGTATCACTAGAGCTGTCTCCGAGGATTACTACATCCTCTGATTCAGCTTCCGTCAATTACCCGCTGTAAGTGCTATGTATTGTATACTTACCGGGTGCGAGTGGCCCATAAACAATATTTCGTTCATCGTTCTTTTTGGCAGGGAATGTTTCCTCATTAAATGTTGTTTCTATATTTTCAAAAGGCAGATTGAAGTCCGCGTATTGCGGTACTAAAGAAAATAGGTATTTAGGAAAAATAAATAAATGCTTGCCGTTCTCCGTTAGTTTCATCAGGTCATTCTGGTAAGAAAAGTCTTCTAAATTCGTCGTTTCGATGTTGATATAATGTGCCTCATCTTTTGCAAGCGCGATAAGTGCTTCTGCCTCTGCTTGTGAGATCGATTCACCTTGCATCCTTGTCATATCCTGAACTTTTTCATAATCTTCATCAATTATTGCTGTGATGAACCGTTCTGCCGTTTTTTCTGGAGAGAAATATGACTTCCCCCATGTATAGCCGCCAATCATGATAACCAAAAGAGCGGCAGCTGCACCTATGATTATTTTTTGTTTCTTCGAGTAAGTTCTTGGCTGCTTTTTAGGAGGGATAACTGTGCCCTGTGCCGAAGAGGCGTGCAATTTATGCCCACAGTTCTGACAAAAGTTTAAGGATTCATCGATAGCTTCTCCACATTCCTGACAGTACTTTTCCATGTCTGATAGACTCCTTTATATGAAATATTTTTCACGCATTAACGGTCTGTAATACCCCCACCTCAAAACACGAGGGAAAGCTACTAGGTGAAGGTGGAGATAAACAGTCCGGCAATCCCTTATTCTGTTCAACTAACATTCAGTGGGGGAAGGTAAGGAAACCCCACTGAATGAAGTTTCACTTTATTCATCTATTCAATCATTAGTAGTATAGACTAATATTTCCAGTTTGTTAAGCTGATTTTACTATTTAATGAATATAAAGTGATTAAAAATACTCTAGAAAAATGCGTGATTGATTCTAAAGGTCTATAGTTTCCTTTACAAAAGTCCCGGGAATGTGTATTATTATCTCGATGTAGGTGAATCATACTAGAGAAAGAGTGATAATATGCATGAATGTTTTAATTGCCACAAAGAAATCGGGGATGTTACGTTTTGTGGCCATTGCGGGGAGCGCCAAGCTTGTCAGGAATGCGGGGTGCAGTTTGAGCGTAAGAGTGCTTTTTGTCTGAACTGTGGGACGAAGCGAGAGGGCGAAAGTGAGTCCCAAACAATTGCTGATACAGAAGAGCGAACAGGAGGTACGGACCAAGCAGAGGCGTTGGCCCAAGCCAATCAGTCGGAGAAACAAAAGCAAGAGCCCCAACAACAGCCCGCGGTACCCATACAAGAAAATAGTTTTGTAGATTCCATGAAACAAAAGGCGCAAAAATTAGGCAAACGAAATCTTTCTATTATCGGCGGGATTCTTATTGTTTTGATCGCTTTTTTCATCTTCCAGGGATCTAATGACAGTCCGGAAAAAGTGATAGAGAATTTTTTCACAGCACTTAGTGATGGAGATGTGGAGAAAATAGAGCAGTATGTCGATCCGCTTGTTTGGGAGGAAATGCTAGATGAAGATGTGATGGAAGCGATGGAGATGCTTGAAAATCTGGATGTGACGATGGAACTGCTTGATCTTGAACAGATAGACACTGGCGAGGATTACATCGATTTTGAAGCGACTGTGAAGTACAACTCCGTCTTTATCGATGCCGAAGATGCAGAAGAATTAGTGAGTGTAGAAGTGATGCAATACGGTGATAAATGGTATATCTCGGATGTGTACTAATAAAGCAATAATACATAGAATTGAATGAATTTCATAATTACTAAAGTCGGCTTTCCCATCACCATATGTAGTTGGGAACGAACCAACTCAACTACATATGGTGATGGTGAAGCATTAAATACGTATTATGAAATTCATTAAATTAATTTAACGTTTATGCAGTAAACCCATTTCTTATTGTAAATAAAATGTAGATAGCTAGAGGAGACTAAATGATAGTTTCCGATGGCTATCTTTTTTCAGATTTTTTGAAGCAAAATTAATTATTACTGAGCTAGCAATGATTCGCTGCTTATTATTTCATTATTACTTCCCATTCCCGAACGGATGAACTTTTAAAACAAGCGCAGAAGTTAGGCATGACTAAAATATATACAGATAAAAATGGCCGCATAAGAAGGAAAAATGAAAAATTTGTACTACCTAACCATTAGACTGGAAGGACGAGGAGGCAGGTGCTTTTTTAATTTAGATAAATCAACGTATTAGTATACTTCTCCGCAAGAAAAGCAAACTGTAAATTGTTGCTCAAATTCCGGAACTTCAACAAATTTACTATCGTTGCAAGCTTTACATTTCATTTTTACCTCTCCCTTCATCACGCATTTACGGTCTATAATAACCCCACTGAATAAAGTTTTTCCTTATTATTTAAATATTTTAACAAATGAATTAACTTCATAATTACCAAAGTCGGCTTTTCCATCACCATATGTAGTTGGGAACGAACTAACTCAACTACATATGGTGATGGTGAAGCATTACATACGTATTATGAAATTCATTAAAATTAAAACTTGTTTGGAAAGGCTTATTAGTACAATAGAGGCTATACCAAGTACTGAGTCTGTTTTTACAGCTACGTTGTCCATGACGGATAGGTAGCGGGGCAATGAACATGTTCTTTTGTTTTTTGTATAAACCCAAGTAATTAGGGTTGAATAGAGATGTTTGTGTGGTGCAATAACAATTACTCACCTAATGAAAGGAAGATCCACCGTGAAAGTAGTGAACAATATTGCTGAATTAATCGGAGAAACTCCGTTAGTGAGATTAAATAAAATTGCGGATTCAAATGGTGCAGCTATTTACGTCAAACTCGAATTGTTTAACCCTAGCCGAAGTGTGAAAGACCGGGCTGCTTTTTCTATGCTGGAACGAGCGGAAAAAGAGGGATTAATTAAACCCGGAGCAACGATAATCGAACCGACTTCGGGAAATACGGGAATTGGTTTAGCGATGAATGCCGCTGCTAAAGGATATAGAGCGATTATCGTCTTACCGGATACATCGACAAAAGAAAGGGTCGACATATTACGCGCGTACGGTGCTGAAGTTGTCTTTACACCGGGAGCTGGAAAGATGCCGGCAGCGATTGAAAAGGCGAAGGAAATTGCTGCTGTGACACCAAATAGCTTTATTCCGATGCAATTTGAAAATGAAGCAAATCCAGCTATTCATCGGATTACAACAGCAAAAGAAATTATCGAAGCGGTGGAGCAAGAACAAAAGAAACTTGCGGCATTTGTTTGTACTGCTGGGACCGGTGGGACGATAACCGGAACGGGAGAAGCACTAAAAGCGTATGATTCAGAGATTCAAAATATTGTCGTCGAACCAGCAGGGTCTCCTGTCTTGTCAGGTGGTGAACCCGGAAAACATAAATTAGTTGGAACGAGTCCTGGGTTTATTCCGGATATTTTGAATACGTCAATTTATGATGAAATTATTCAAATTGAAGATCAAGATGCTTATGATACCGTTTATGACCTTGCTCGTCAGGAAGGGATTTTATTAGGACCCTCTGGTGGTGCTTCTGTTTTCGCTGCTTTAAAGGTTGCAAAACGACTGGATCCAAGTCAAACGGTTGTCTGTATTGCCCCGGACAGTGGCGAGCGTTATTTAACGAGTGATTTATTTTCTGTGTAATTTACATATAACAAGCTATTAAAATAGATGGTTGTGGAGGTGAGGACATGTATTTATCCATTAAAGAAATTAAGAAAAGCTTTCCCATAAAAGACAATGAAAGATTAGAAGTCTTGGACCATATTAATCTGGAAGTGGAAAAAGGGAGTTTCGTTTCGATTGTTGGTCCTTCAGGCTGCGGGAAATCAACATTGCTTTATTTGATTGCCGGCTTAGAAAAAGTAGATGAAGGATTGATTACGGTTGCTGGAAAAGAAGTAAAAAAACCCGGCCCGGACCGTGTTGTTGTATTCCAAGAGGACGGTTTATTCCCATGGCTGACGGTGCTCGATAATGTCACCTATGGCTTGAAAATAAAAGGGCAATCCAAAGATGAGATGGAGAAAAAAGCGAAAGATATCTTGCAAATGGTGCATTTGAGTAATTATGCTGATTCGTACCCTCACCAATTGTCAGGTGGGATGAAGCAGCGCGTATCGATTGCGAGAGCGCTTGTGATGGAACCGGATATTTTATTAATGGATGAACCATTTTCCGCATTGGATGAACAAACCCGAATGGTGTTGCACCGGGAGTTGCTCGAAATATGGAGGAAAACAAATGTCACGATCTTTTTTGTGACCCATAATATTCGAGAAGCGGTGCAATTATCGGAGAAAGTGGTGGTGCTTGCAACAAGACCAGGGAAAATAAAAGAAATTATTCCCGTACCAACGACAAAAGATGGGGTCATGCCTGATTCTGTTACTTTACATACGGAACAAAGAATATTAAGCCTCCTAGAGGGAGAAATAGAAAAAGTGTTAAAGGAGGAAATGGGAGATGACTACAGCTTTAAGGCGAATCCTGTTCATCGCAGTGATAGCGGTGATATGGGAAGTAACATCTAGAGTTTCCGGGCTGCCAGACTTTATGTTCCCAAGCTTACTCCTTGTCCTGGAGACACTTTTTACTGGATTAATCGATGGGCAAATTACAGCAGCCGTGATCAGAAGTATTGGGAGGATTCTCCTTGGATTTTCGATTGCTACCTTAATAGGTCTTATTTTTGGTTATTTAATTTGGCGATATAAGCTGGTGGAAGATACATTAGGTTTTCTCGTCACGGCATTACAATCCATTCCGAGTATTGTTTGGTTTCCGCTCGCGATTATTTGGTTTGGCTTAAATGAGTTCGCAATTCTTTTTATCGTAACCATTGGTGCCACATGGACGATGACAATGAATGCATCGAGTGGATTTAAAAATGTGCCGAGGCTGTATCAACGGGTTGCGAAAACCTATGGATCAAGCGGGTTTCATTTTCTAAGAACAGTTATTGTCCCGGCGTCTGTCCCACAATTATTATCCGGTATGCGTATTGCATGGGCATTCTCTTGGCGCGCCTTGATGGCAGGAGAATTACTGGCGAGCAGTGGTGGTCTTGGACAATTACTCGATGCCGGCCGTTCCTTAGGACAAATGGATCTCGTTATCTCTGTCATGATTATTATCGCAGTGATTGGAACGATTATGGACCAACTTATATTCTTACGGTTGGAGCGTTCCGTTCAACGAAAATGGGGAATCAGTTAGATTACTTGAGGAGGAATAGGATGATGAAAAGGTTTGTTCAATTGTTGTTAGCAATCGCTGTTATCGGAGTAGTGTTGGCAGGGTGTTCGAATGACGAGGATACCGTTACGATTGGATATTTTCCCAATTTGACACATGTTGCATCGATTGTTGCTTTGGAAGAAGGTTATTTTGCAGAAGAATTTGGGGAAGATATCACAATTGAAACACAAACATTTTCAAATGGCGGATTATTTATGGAAGCCATGCAAACAAATGAAATCGATGTCGGTACGGTTGGACCAGGTCCACTATTAAATATTTATCTGCAAAATCCAGAGTTTCATATTATTTCTGGTGCCGTTAATGGCGGGGCAGTACTTGTAACGAGTGAAGAAAGTGGCATCGAGTCACTGGAAGATTTAGATGGAAAGCGAGTCGCCATTCCGGTTATCGGTAGTACGCAAGATGTGATGCTCCGTAAAGCATTACAAGAAGTTGGCTTAGAAGCAACGTCAAGTGGTGGAACTGTAGAAATGCATGCGGCAGCACCAGCAGATACAGCAACTTTATTTGTTCAAAATTCGGTAGACGCTGCAGCAACACAAGAGCCGTGGGGATATATCTTGGAGACGCAGGCTGGCGGTGAGTTGCTGATGGATTATGATGAGTTTGCTTGGGGAGAGGAATCAACCAATACGGTAGTAGCTGCCCGTAGCGATTTCAAAGAAAATACCGAGCTCACGGAGCAGTATTTACAAGCGCATAAACGTGCAGTTGAATTTATCCAAGAAAATCCAGAAGAAGCACAACAAATTGTGATTCAGCATATTCAGGATTTAACTGGGAAAGAAATTGATAAAGAAGAAACAGCAGCAGCCTTTTCCAGACTACGTGTAACGACAGATGTGAATGAACAAGTCATTCAGGAAATGGCGGATATTAGTCTAGAGGCAGAATATGTTGATTCGAATGATATTGAGGGGATGATTGATCTTTCTATTTTAGAGGGGATGGAGTGATTCGTGGGCATCTTTGTTCCAGATTGGAAGGAACAAAGATGCCTTTTTTCTTTCCTAATGAATTGATTCCTTACTGTCCAAAATGTGGGGAAGAAATGAATTTATGGGGCCGCCCATGGAACTTCTTGGAAGGTGAAGAATATCGTGCGAGCTGGCAACGTGCAGTGGATTCTATTTATAACAACAAGGAGGATATGCAAACGGTTAATACGCTAAACAATGGGGCAATTCCAGAGCTACCAGCTGATGCGATCATTGAAGTAAATAGCGTCATTACAAAAGACGGTCCAAAGCCAATTGCAGTAGGAAAATTGCCTAGCGCAGTAAAAGGTATTATTTTACAGATGGAAAACTTTGAAGAATTAGTTGTACAAGCGGCAATTACAGGTAGTTATCATGATGCTTATCTCGCTTTTGTTGCTAATCCATTACTAACCGATGAAAAACAAAGCAAAGTAATTTTGGATGAGATGCTTATTGCACATCAACAATATTTGCCGCAGTTTAAAGATGTAATCAATACATTATAATTTATGAAGTACATGCTCAACATACCTTCATTCATCTATTAAAAAACACTTATACATGGGGAGTCGTTAAAATGAATAACAAATTTATGCAGAAATTCATTGAAGTAGCTGGACGAATTGGATCCCAACGACATCTTGTAGCAATTCGTGATGGTTTCGTTGCGATTATGCCACTGATTATAGCTGGTTCACTAGCTATATTAATTAATAACTTTCCAAAGATTGGTAGTTTTGATTTTGTTGGCATATTAAATGGAATATTTGGTGAAGGAAATTGGCAAACCGTCGGTGGCAGTATTTGGAATGCAACATTTGCTGTACTAGGAATTTTGCTTTCATTCTCCATTGCTTATAATCTTGCCAAGTCATATGAAGTAGATGGTCTATCAGCGGGGCTAATTTCCGCAGCATCTTACATCATGCTTGTACCAGAAACACCAGATTGGGGATTGAATTTTGCTTGGTTAGGTGCACAAGGACTCTTTGTTGCAATTATTCTATCACTTCTTGTTACAGAACTATTTAGATTCTTAGTGGGCAACAAAAGATTGGTTATTAAAATGCCTGAAGGTGTACCTGAAGGGGTTGCAAAATCATTTGCAGCATTATTCCCAGCTGTAATCATTATGATTATTATCGGTTTATTCCAAGCTTGTAT
Organism: Oceanobacillus sp. HCA-5259; assembly: GCF_037892815.1. Classification (NCBI taxonomy): domain Bacteria; kingdom Bacillati; phylum Bacillota; class Bacilli; order Caryophanales; family Bacillaceae; genus Oceanobacillus; species Oceanobacillus sp. HCA-5259. The sequence goes on from NZ_JBBKBV010000043.1 coordinate 15,230, forward strand.
GACTGTATTTGCAGAAACAAGTGTTTTCGAAGTTATTTTCGATGCCATTCAAAAACCGCTTCAAGGTATTGGTAACACATTACCTGCAGCAATTATCGTAGCATTTCTAAACCACTTACTTTGGTTCTTCGGACTACACGGAACGAATATTTTAGGTGGCGTAATCGAACCAATTTACCTACCACTTATTGAAAAAAACGCTGACCTTTTTGCTAGTGGAATGTCCGCATTTGATGTACCTTATATTGTAACAAAACCATTCTTTGATGTATTCGTATACATGGGTGGATCTGGTACGACAATAGCACTTATTATTGCAGTGTTTATCGTCGTTCGCTTAGAGAAAAATCACCCATATCGAGAAGTTTCCAAACTAGCAGCACCAGCAGGTTTATTTAATATTAACGAACCAGTGATCTTTGGTTTACCAATTGTTTTAAACCCAGTATTCTTAATTCCATTTATTTTTGGACCTGTTGTATTAACAATTATTTCATACCTAGCACTTTCTACTGGTCTCGCACCGAAAACGGTTGCAATTCTACCATGGACGATGCCACCAATCTTAAGTGGATATCTCGTAACTGGTGGAAGCTGGCGTGGTATTGTACTACAAGTCATTAACTTAACGATTGCAGTGTTAATGTATCTACCATTCGTTATGGCTGGTGTGAGAGCGCTTAGACTGCGCATGGACCAGAAAGAAAAATAAGCTGTAATTATAAATATATCGCGCCTAAATAACAAATAAGCTGTTTGGGCGCAACGTCTCGAAAAGGCAATTTTTACAAACCGAATGACAAATGGAGGTTATTCCATGACAGAATCAAATGAAGAAATACAAATATTATCCTTTAAAATTATCTTACATGCTGGAAATGCTCGGTCATTTGCAATGGAAGCAATTGGGTTAGCAAAAGAGGCAAAATTTACCGAAGCTCGTGATAAAATTGTGGAAGCAGATAATGAATTCAATGAAGCGCATCATATACAAACAGAACTATTACAAAAGGAAGCAAGTGGCAAACCAACAAATGTAACTGTCATACTCGTTCATGCTCAAGATCATTTAATGACTTCCATGGCAGTGAAAGATCTTGCCAAAGAAATGATTGATATGTATGAGAAAATGGAAAAAGTGGAGGCGAAATCATAATGAAAATACTATTAGTTTGTTCAGCAGGTATGTCAACATCTTTACTCGTGAGTAAAATGCGTAAGGCAGCAGAGGAAATGCAAATAACTGTGGAAATCGATGCTGTTGGTGAATCACTATTAAAAAACCATTTGGATGATCTTGATGTTGTTTTAATTGGTCCACAAGTCCGCTATTTAGAAAGCAAAATTCGTAAACTTGTAGAACCAAAAGGGATTAAAGTAGATATCATTGACTCTATTGCATATGGCATGATCCAAGGTGACAAAGTGCTTGAACAAGCGTTACATGTAGCAAAATAAATCTTACCTTGAATTATTCATAGCTTTAGTAGGAGGCACCTCTTCTATTTGGTCGTTTTTTCTCGATATTTAAACTATACCAAAAGTGGAGGTGTTTTTCTTTTATAATCACATCTTGTCAAGGAGCATAATCAAGTACCGCAAATATTATAACAGGTAACGATTAGACATTATTTTTACTCTGCAAAAGTTGAGTAAGTTAATTAAACAAGTCATTGAAACGCTTTGCTTCAATGACTCGTTTTAATTTAATTGATTATATAAGTTGAATTTAATGTTTTTGCCTGAATAGATGCAGATGTATAGAGGGACAGTTCGATTGTTAGCTATTGGATGTGACAGGCACTACTCACCTAACCGATTTTGCCATTCTGCAAGCAGGAGTTCTTTACCTTTTTTAACTCCTGGATGGAATTGAATATAGGCTTTGTCGCGGGCTCTTTCAATAGATTCGATGGAAGTCTGAATGTCCTTTTCAAGTCCAGGAATACCTGCATGATGTGCTATCGTCAGGCCTGCAGTCTTTCCTTGAGCGATGGCTACTTTGGCTCCCTCGATCCCGGTTATATTCCCGGCAACATATAGGCCATCGAGATTTGTTTCCATGCGCTCGCTATGTAATGGAACGTAGCCACCGAGCTCCTCGCTGTAATAAAAGGAACAACCGGCAACTGCCGCTAATTCTGCAAGCGGGTAGAGACCACCGGCAATACAGACGAAATCAGCTTTAATCTTTTCCTCCGACCCTCCAACAACATTACCTTTCGAATCAATTGTCGCAACTATTACACCTTGAACTTCATTATCTCCATAGATCTCTACAACCGCTTTCCGAAGCTGAATCGGAATATCCCAGATTTTCACTCCAGTCTTCGGGAAAAAAGTAACACCCATATTTTTCATAAAATCATTTTTCATGAGTCTGCTGCCAAGCTTAATAAATTTGGACGGGGCCATGTGGGAGACGTGAAGCAGTGAATTCATTACTTCCTTGGGCTGTGATGACTCATTTGTAACCTGGCTGTTTACAGGAAGTGTCATAGCGACAACTTCTATCCCGGCAAGCTTTAGTTCCATTGCAATCGCCGCAGAGAGCACATTAACCCCAATTATTACCCCGCGGTTTCCGGGCTTTACTCGATGTACATTTGTCATCACCTGAGCCGCTCCAACTGACATCACCCCGGGCAGCGTCCAGCCGGGAACAGGTACCGGTGTTTCCGCAGCCCCGGTTGCAAGCAATAGATGCTTAGCAGTAAAGCTCTCTGTATCCGTGTAAACTGTCCAATGCTCGTTTGTTTGTACAATATTATTTACAGGCGTATTCAGCAGAAAACGGGTACCGAGCTCCAGCGCTTTTTCATAACGAATTTTCGACTCTTCCAGACCATTCCACCAGGTACCGTCCGGCTGTTCATAGAGCTGTCCGAGAAGCCTTCCACCCGCTATCATATACTCATCGAGGACAAGTACATCAAGTCCTTGCTCTCTACACGTGATCGCTGCTTCGAGACCGGATGGTCCTGCACCAATAATAATTACCTTATTCATCTTCCGACCTCCAATCTCTTACCGTAGTTGGCAGCCGTCCGCCACTTTCAATCACCATATCTTCCTGAAGCGGGGTCAGACAAGCGCGTACACCTTGTATACCATTGACTGCCACTCTGCATTCATAACAATGGCCGATGTTACAATAAATACCTCGGGGAGTGCCGTTTTCTTCATGATGACGCAGGGTTCGTACTCCATTGGCGAGCAGTGCCGCTGCAATGGACTCCTGTTCAAATCCGCGATATTGTTTATTATTGAACCTAAATGTAATTAACTTTCGTTCCTCTATCTTTCCAAGTACTGGGTGATCGATGATTCGCTGCTTCATTGTTTCACCCCTCCTAAGTCAGTAAAGCTGACCGGACGAATCGGTGGCTGATATTTTAGTGAAACTTCTTTATTATTCTTCGGACTATCCTGAAACATGGCAATTTTATCAATCATGCCACGGCAGGTGCGTCCACCACAGTAGCCCATTCCTGCCCGAGTTCGCAATTTTAGTTCTCGTGCGGAGCAATTATAGGTCTTTTTCGTTTCCATTAATTCTTTATATGTCACTTCTTCACAACGGCAAACAATCATTTTTTCATTTTGCATGCAATCCACTCCTTCTCTCCTTTTCATGAATTACAATGCAAGAATTGTGCCAACTATTTTCTGTCTATAATTCCAGTCCTAATTTATTCATCCGGTTATAAAGAGTTGCACGGGTGATCTGCAGGTTTTTAGCAGCGGTCTGCTTATTCCCTTTCGCTTTTTTTAGTTCTTTTAAAATAATATCTCGTTCAGTAAACTGAAGTCTTTCTTTTAGAGAAAGCCCCTCCGAATGCTTCAGCGGAGAGTCATTGTACGGAGCATGGTTATTGGGTTCGAACGGAAGGTACTCTGATTTGATTTCTCCACTTTCAGAAAAAACGACAAGCCGTTCCACGACATTCTTCAATTCACGAATATTCCCAGGCCACTCATGTTTCAGAAGAGCCTGCATGATGCCTTGAGAAATACCATGAATTGGCCTGTTATATTTAACGGATGTTTCGTATAAAAAGTAATGTGTAAGTTCAATAATATCCTCTGGACGCTTGCGGAGTGGAGGCACTTCAATACTGACAACATTGAGCCGGTAATAGAGGTCCTCTCGGAAATTTCCCTTCCGAACCTCTTCCTTCAAGTCGCGATTCGTTGCAGCAACAACCCGGAAATCCACTTCTTTTTCCTTTGTTCCCCCAACAGAGAAAAACTTATGATCCTGAAGGAGACGCAGGATTTTCACTTGCATATCAAGTGGCATTTCTCCAATTTCATCGAGAAAAAGGGTGCCGCCTTTGGCAAGTTCCACTTTCCCCTTTTTTCCTCTTTGATCAGCCCCCGAGAATGCTCCTTTTTCATAGCCGAACATTTCACTCTCGAATAAAGCGGAGGGAATAGCCCCGCAGTTGATTGCAATAAAAGGAGCATCATCTCCTTCCCGGAGCATGTGGATGGCTTTTGCGAATAGTTCCTTCCCGACACCACTTTCCCCGTGAATTAGCACATTAGTGTTGGTCGTTGCTGCCTTTTTTATCATTTTCTTCGTATTTTTTAATAAAGTGCTGTTGCCTTTAATCTCAGCGAATGGTTCTTCGGTAGCTGTTAATTTCTTGACCGTATTCTCCAAATGAAACAGCTTTTCTGTTGTATTGGCCAATTCATTATTAAGCCGGATTTGACTTGTTATATCCACTTCGGACACGACCGCACCAATAATTTTATCCTGAAGATAAACCGGGTTAGAATTAATTAGCACTACCAGGTTTTCTCTTGCATTATGCTGGCTCCTGTAAAGGGTGGTGCCGTCTTTTAATGTTCTTAAAAGCTCAAGTTGTTCCCGATGAAAGAAATCAGTAATCTTCCTGCCGATAATCTCTTCACGCTTAACAGAGAAAATGTCCTCCGCTCCTTTGGTCCAGATCAGCACATTCTCGTTGGCATCAATAACCGTACAGGAGCTGTCAATGGTCTCTAAAATAGTGGTCAAGTAGGCATTCATTCGCTGATAGGATTGAAAGAGCTTGCGTGCAAGTCTCGGTGCATCGATAAACCCTTTGCACCGTTTTCCATCATAAATTAAGAAACGGTCCACATGCTCCACTTCCTCCAGCAGCTTGCTAATATCAGCTGTGGCAGCATTTATTTTTTTACAGGAGAGGAAGAGGAGTTCTCCGGTCTCCTCATCGAATTCCGCAAGATAAGAAGTGCCATCTTTCTCAATAACTACCTTTCCGGGCTGCACTGCTCTCACCTTTTCCAGCAGCTCTTTCCCTCTATCTTTCTCACTTTGTAAAACGCTTACATTGGTATCCATTAGTTCTTCCAATTTTAGAGAAAAAGTCATGTTTGCTACTCCTTTCAAAGTGTCAATTAATATTGACAATTTTAAAAATATTTTGACATGTATCTATAGAAAAAGCAATAAGACTATTTATTATCTGTTATTTAAGTTGGCACGTTATTTGCATTACTATTTACAGAGTGTCAGGAATGAAAGGAGGGGTGCAATGAACAATAATTCTCATCGGGATATTGTCGTCATTGGAGGAGGTATTATCGGTGCAGCTATTTCTTATTATGGTACCAAGGCAGGACTGGAAATAACCGTTCTGGAAAAAGGAGAGCTTGCAGGCGGCACTTCTTCCCGGTGTGACGGAAATATCCTTGCAATTGATAAAGATCCCGGCTTTGATAGCCAGATGTCTTTTGCCAGCCAAAAGCTGGTACGAGAGTTGAGCAGTGAACTGGAAATACCCTTTGAATACCGTTATCCGGGAAGTATCTTTGTCTGTGAAAATGAAGAAGAAATGGAAGCGGCAGAGAAGTGGGTTGCACGTCAGGTTGAAGCGGGACTTGAATTCCGGATGATTGACAGAGAAGACCTGCTGAATGAATCCAAATACTTTGCTGATGATCTGCTTGGCGGGCTGGAATGTAAAACAGATTCAACAGTAAATCCTTATATGCTGACATATTCTTTGTTTCACAAGGCAGAGAAACTAGGTGCTCGCATTCATACACATACGGAAGTGACCAGCCTCAAAAAAGTAACAAGCGGAGAATTTATAATAGAAACGACCCAGGGTAACTATACGGCGAAAAGAGTAGTGAATGCCGCGGGAATCTGGGCGCCCTTTATCGGCGAAATGGTCGGGGTGAAGATCCCGATTAGCCCACGGAAAGGACAAATTATCGTTGCTTCAAGGCAACAACCGGTCGGTATCCGTAAAATTCAGGAGTTTGGTTACTTGCTTTCCAAGTTTGGTGGAGAACGGCAGGTAGATGAAGAGACAAAGAAATATGGTGTTGCACTCGTGTTCGAACCGACTGCTGCGCAAAACTTCCTGATTGGGAGCAGCCGGGAATTTGTCGGATACGATACCACCGTAAACTGGGATGTGACAAAGGTGATGGCAAATCGGGCCATGCGCTTTTTCCCGAAAATACGCGATATGACGGTCATCCGTACGTATGCGGGCTTACGACCCTGGACGGAAGATCACTTGCCGATTATTTCTCATATTGATGAAGTGCCTGGTTTTTATGTGGCGGCAGGGCATGAGGGGGATGGCATCAGTCTTGCAGCAATAACTGGAAAAGTCATTCAGGAGATGCTCTCCGGTGAAGAACAAACGATACCAATCGAGCCACTTCGCTATGACAGGTTCAGAGAAAGGGTGAAAGTTTAAATGAAATTTGACATGCTGTTTACCACAATTGATACACATACTGGAGGTAATCCGACACGGACGGTGATCAGCGGTCTGCCGGAACTGAAAGGAGACACGATGTCAGAAAAAATGCTCTATATTCATGAGCATTATGACTGGATCCGTAAATTTTTAATGAACGAGCCACGCGGACATAGCGTTATGTCCGGGGCCCTGCTTGTGGATCCGTGTCATCCGGATGCAGATATTGGTGTGATTTTTATTGAAACGGGAGGATATTTACCGATGTGCGGGCATGATACAATCGGCTGCTGCACTGCACTTATTGAGACAGGCATGATAGAAGTGAAAGAACCTTATACGTTTCTCAAGATCGATACACCAGCCGGACTTGTCGAGACAAAAATTAAAGTAAGTGGAGGGAAAGCGGTGGAAGTGACATTTGCGAATGTTCCTTCTTTCCTTCTGAAGTCCATTGAAATCGACGTCAGTGGCATCGGCAGAGTGGAATGTGATATCGCATACGGCGGGAATTTTTACGGGATTATAGATGCAAGAAAACTCGGGCTTTCCTTAGAGCCGGATAACGCTTCGACTATTATTGAAAAAGGCATCACCATCCGTAATGCGATTAATGAGGCTGAAAATATCGTACATCCGGAGTTCCCATTTATTCAGGGCCTGACACATATCGAGTTCTTCTCTGACCCGGTCCACCCCGATGCAGATGTGAAGAATACGGTGGTTGTTCCGCCAGGCGGGATTGACCGTTCACCATGTGGCACCGGTACATCCGCAAAAATAGCGACCATGTATGTAAGAGGAGAGCTTGGTGTCGGGGAGGAATTTATCCACGAAAGTATTGTCGGATCCTTATTCAGAGCCCGAATCCTCGAAGCAATTAAAATCAAAGACTATGAGGCTGTTATTCCGGAGGTGACCGGATCAGCGTGGATGATGGGGATGCACCGCTTTTACTATGATGAAAGTGATCCGCTCCGTGAAGGCTATCTTCTGATTCCGCCAATGCAAGACCAATCAAGGGAGGGGGTATAGAATGAATCTGTCTAAAATGTTTTCTACAATCGACACCCATGTTGCAGGCGAGCAATTTCGCATTGTAACCCAATCCCCAATTCGGCTGAATGAAAGGGATGTGTATGCAAATAATGAACGTTTGCAGACTTCCTTCGCTAGTGAAAAGGCATTGCTTATCAATGAGCCGCGGGGACACAGAGGGATGACAGGCTGTATCGTTACTTCATCTCGTCATGCAGATTTTTCACTGTTTTTCTTTAGCCATGATGGAGCGACGTTTAAGTATCCGGGGCTTGCGGCTGCACTTACTGCACTGCTCGAAACAGGAAATATTCGTCAAAATGAAAGCGGTGTCTACCGGGTGGAAACGGTACATGGTATTTATGAACTGAACACTTCATTTATAAATGGAGAAGTAAAGGAGGTGCAATTTGAAACAGATGAGGTCGGCCCTATTGAAAAAAGGCCGGTCTGCGAGGAAGTGACAGTAGCTGGCCAAAGAAAGTATCTGGTTTTCCCGTTTACGGAAGAAGTTCCTGAGTTAACTACAACTTTTATTTCAGAGGTAACAAGATGGGGCAGAACGACGGTGGAGGAGTGGCATGCAGCAAAGGAGGAGTTTACGGGTTTAATTCTTGCGGATTTTGCCGCCGCACAGCAGGGGCTTGCCCGTTCCGTAACGTTTGAATCAGACGGCAGTATCACACGCTCTGCCGGAGTTGACAGCACGATTGCGTTATTTGCAGTATTGCGCAAGTCGTATCCAGAAATGGGGTGGTTGGAAAACAGAAGTGTTTTTGATGAGCCGATTATTGCAGAAACACTTCCGGAAGATGAGAAGCGTTATTCCGTGCTACTCCGGGCAATTGTAACCGGTACGCATGAATTCTTATTTGATGAAACGGATCCGCTGCGGGATGGGTTTATCTTAACGTAAACATGGAGCAGAGACCAGCAGGGTGTACAGGAATTCCATATAAAGAGGAGGAAAAAAATGAAATCTGAGAAGGCATTAAGGCTGCCGAATCGTGGCGAGATATTGTTTGCGCTGATTGGCTTTGGGGCAGTGATGTTTATTTTTATTGTGCTCTTTGAACTGCCAATTCACCTGGCATTGCTGGTGTCATGGTTTCTTATCATTGCGGTCGGACTGAAAATTGGCTATCGCTATAAACAGATGCAGGATGGACTCCTGAGAGGGATTTATGATGGGCTCGAAGCAGTATTGATTCTGATTACCGTTGGTGCCTTAATCGGTACCTGGATTGCCGGTGGTATTGTGCCCTCGATAATTTATTACGGAATGTCAATTATTGATCCAAGCATTCTTCTCTTGGCAGCTTTCTTTATCTGCACAGTGACATCTATCGTAACAGGAACTTCTTTCGGCTCTGCAGGAACAGCGGGGATTGCGATGATGGCGATTGGAGCAAGCTTCGGTTTCCCTCCTCCGCTTGTTGCGGGTGCTGTCATTTCCGGATGTTATGTTGGGGATAAGCTGTCACCTATTTCTGATACTACGGTAATGACTGCGTCTCTTGCAAAAGTAGATATCATTGAACATATTAAATCCATGCTTCGGGTCAGTATTCCGGCCTGGGTAATTGCTGGTGCACTATTTCTGATTGTCGGTTTCTTCTATCAGGGAAGCGGTGATCTGAGTGCTGCAACTTCCATAATGGCTTCCTTGAAGGAACATTTTAATATCGCCTGGTATATGCTACTTCCTGCAGTCGTGGTGGTAATGCTGGCAATGAAAATGCCTTCGATTCCAGTTATCATGTTCGGCGCACTATTAGGCTCCATCTGGGCATTTATTTTCCAAGGTGTACCTTTCCTTGGTGCGATCAATATTATGTATGCAGGCAGTGAAATTACTTCGGGGATAGCGTTCATTGATGAATTGCTAAACCGCGGCGGGATTGTTTTTATGCTGGATGTTATTGCTTTAATTATCCTTGCGCTTGGAGTTGGCGGTCTCATGGCGAAAATCGGCATTATTCGCGCAGTAGGAGATTTCCTTGCGAGATGGGCAATCAATCCGGGCAGACTTACAACATCCACTGTCATAAGTGGATTCATGGGAAATGTGTTTGGGGCAGCTTATGTTTCATTAATTACAGCAACAAAAGTTACAGAAGACAACTACGATAGGATGAAAATTGACCGGCGTGTACTTTCAAGAAACACAGAAGCTGGAGGGACAGTCACCACACCGCTTGTCCCGTGGTCTGACGGTGGGGTATTCATGACAGCAGCGCTCGGTGTGCCGACGCTCAGCTACTTGCCATTTGTCTGGTTTAACTTGCTTGTCGTACTGATTACTCTGATTTATGGCTATACGAATACATTTATCTGGAGAACGGAAGAAGCAAAAGACGAGAAACCAATTGAAAATGTTGTATCAGGAAATTAATGAATATAAGGAGGAAAAAAAGTGAGTAAAATTAAAGGTGTATTTCCAGTTTTAATTACCCCGATGCTTGAGGATGGTGCAATTGACTGGGACGGATTCAGGAAAAACATTGAGCACTTTATTGAGGAAGGTGTTGCTGGAATCGCGATTAACGGCAGTACGGGAGAGTTTGTCAGCTTGACGAAGGAGGAGCGCTTTAAGGCGGTTGAGATAGCGGTCGATCAGGTGAACGGCCGGATTCCGCTCGTTGTAGGGACGGCGGCAGAGACAACAGCTGATGCGGTCGAATATACACAGCAGGCGGAAAAACAGGTGCAGATGCGGCACTGCTGATTAACTCTTATTACGCTCACCCGAAAGAACATGAAATCTATGAGCATTTCAAAACGGTTGCTGAATCGGTTCAGTTTCCTATTATGATTTATAATAATCCATTTACATCAGGTGTCGATATTAGTACAGAAACGATTTTAAAGGTGGGGAGGGATGTCGCTAATATCACGCACATTAAAGAATCAAGTGGCGACATTACAAAAGCAAGAGATATTGCCAGGCAGGGAGTAGGAGATATTGAAGTGTTCTGTGGTTCTGAGGACCTTGCGTTGGAGTCCTTCTTAGTCGGAGCAGTCGGGTGGATTTCTCCAGCTGGAAATATTGTGCCGGGACTCGTGACTGAGTTGTATGAACATGTAAAAAGCGGTGAGCTAAACAAGGCATGGGGGCTGTATGATCGGCTGCTTCCGCTTTGTAATTACCTGGAGGAGTCTGGAAAGTATGTGCAGCTTTTCGAAAAGGGCAATGGAACTGAAAGGCCTTGCTGGAGGACCATGCCGCAAACCGAGATTAGGGCTCACGGAGGAAGAAGACGCGAAGCTGATTGAATTGATGGGAAGTCTTGATGTTTTAAAACAATAAAAAAGGAGGGAAAGAGTATGCAAACTATAGGTTATAATTTGAAGCCTAGAGTACAAGAGTTTTTAGAAGGTGTGAAAGGTCTCTATATTAACGGTGATTACGTGGAATCAGAAAGTGGAAAAACGTTTGAAGTACTCGACCCGTCGACAGAAGAGGTAATTGCCACCGTTAGTGAAGCGCAGGCAGAAGATGTTGATAAAGCTGTTCAGGCAGCAAGAAAAGCTTTTGATGAAGGCGAATGGACCGACCTTGAGGCCGCAGAGCGTTCCCGCATGATATATAAATTTGCAGACCTTTTAGAAGAACACCGGGAAGAATTGGCACAGCTTGAAGCCTTGGATAACGGCAAACCTTATCATATTGCGATTACGGATGATATCGATGGGACGATTGAGCAATTCCGTTACTATGCGGGCTGGGCAACAAAGTTACTCGGAAAAACGACATCAGTTTCTCCAAATTATGTGACCTATACCGTTCATGAGCCAATTGGGGTGGTCGGTCAGATTATCCCGTGGAATTTCCCGTTATTGATGGCTGCATGGAAGCTTGGATCCGCGCTTGCTGTCGGATGCACTGTCGTCATTAAGCCAGCTCAGGAAACACCGCTTTCCCTGCTTTATGTCGGACAGCTTTTTAAAGAAGCAGGCTTCCCGGATGGGACAGTAAATATCATTCCTGGCGACGGACCGGTTGCAGGAAACGCACTTACAACGCATGAGGGAATTGATAAAATTGCATTTACCGGATCTACTGCTACTGGTATAGAAGTCATGCACCGAGCGGCTGATCAGGTGAAGGACATAACGCTGGAACTCGGAGGAAAATCCCCGAGCATTATTCTGGAAGACGCAGAGCTGGATGAAGCGATTGAGGGTACATTTAATGGGACGATGTATAATCATGGACAGAACTGCAGCGCTACCACAAGAATCTTTGTCCACCGCAAGCACTATGATACGGTCTTACGCGCACTGGAAGAGCGGGTGAAGAAAATCCGCCTCGGTTCTGGACTGGATCCGGATACTAACATGGGTCCGCTTGTTTCTGCCAAGCAGCAGAAGCGTGTCTTGGATTATATTGAGCAGGGCAAGAAAGAAGGTGCTCGGCTTGTTACTGGAGGAGGAAAAGGAAAGGACAAAGGTTTCTTTGTAGAACCAACGATATTTGCTGATGTTACGGATGACATGGTAATTGCACGTGAAGAGATCTTCGGGCCAGTCATGTCGGTATTCGTTTTTGATGATGTAGAAGAAGTAATCCGCCGGGCAAACGACAGTGATTACGGCCTTGCCGCAAGTGTCTGGACAGAAAATATTAAGACGGGACATTATATCGCGAAAAAGCTGAAATCCGGGACGGTGTGGATCAATGACTTTGGATTGGAATGGGAAACCATGCCATTTGGTGGCTTTAAGAAGTCAGGAATCGGCCGAGAAATGGGTGGAGAGTATGGACTTGCGAGTTATACAGAAGTGAAGAGTGTGTTTGTGAATATTGAGAGGTAGTATTTACGGGAGATAAATCCAAAAGGACGGGAACATAGTGCGCATTGTAGTTATACCGTTCCTGTTTGCCATAAGTACCTGCATGTGTAGGGTCCAAGTCAAAGATAACCGCATCTGATTCCCGATGTGAATGCATTTTATCCAGCAATACTTGATTGGCTTGAAGTAAAGAAGTAATGGAATGAGAATCAAAGCAATCCAAAAAACAGGATAAGATTGGTTGGGAAGCAAACTTATCCTTCCCAATTATTTATGTGAGTAACAGGATCGCTTATCAAAGCATCTGCCGCATCATCTTCGGCATATCCACGCGATGATGCGGCAGATTTTCTGGCGGAGTAAATCTTCATTCGCATGCACAAAGTAACGCGGTACATCGTTTAGTTTTAAGTACTCTGCCAAATTCGCTAAGAAACTAATTTTTATCACTTATTTAATTCTTTTCAGTTCCGCTTCTTGATCAATTGAACGTCTAGAAAGAATATCAACTGTAAGATCTAACTTTTCCAGCTTATTCCGAATATCTGTTATTCCTTCAGCATTCTCTATGACTTGGTCTGAAACACTCTTCATTTTCCGTTCTAAAGATTTAATATCTTCTTTTGTTGCCATCTTCGTTTCTATTGATTCCATTTTCGTTTCCATCGCTGTAATTCTCTCGTTAACAGATTTCAGTTCTTTAAGAATTAATTCGATTCCTTTTTCTGTCATTCGTTTTCCTCCTCATTTTAGAAGTCTTTAATCCTTTGTTCTATCAACGAACATGTAACATCAAGTGTTACCATCCATTTAAAACTAGTTGTATATAATAAAATATATCTTTCTTTTGTTTATCCTATATACAGGATAAACAATATTATTACCATTGTCAAGAACAGATGTTCCTGTGATTTTGTGCTATTAAAGTCCATTATTCCATGCATTGTCATATATAATGGAACACAGAACTGTGAACTGTCCCATTGAAGGCTGGATTTTAACCCTAAGGCTGTAGAGGATTCATACAAATGGTGGTTGTCTCGTAGAGTTGGAAAAGAAATAGTCTTTCATGAAGTTTTCTTCTCA
>NZ_JBBKBV010000044.1:0-28791 GCF_037892815.1 Oceanobacillus sp. HCA-5259
CTGCGCCAGTTGGTGAGCGGGACATTGGCTCTGACCCCCTGTCCCAGTTTTTTGTGAAAACACGTTAAGCTTTACAGTGTTAAAGTGATAAAGTATGATAGAGATAAATGATTACAAGAAGAGGTGGCGGGCAGATTCTGTAACGCGTATAATAAGGGTGAATTTACCAAAATACGCGAATAGAAAGTTGTGGGACGATGAGAAAATTAATACTTATTACTGTAATCATTGGAGCTCTATTAGTCGCCTGCTCAAAAGATGATGGAAGTGCTTCGAAACAAGAGGAGAAGGGGACAGGCAGAGGTGAAAAGGACGGCATCGAGCAAGCGGAAGGTGAGAATCAATATCCTCTAACCGGGCTTTATGCAGATGAACCAGTCGATAACCGCATCATTGGTGTGATGGTGAACAACCATAGACAAGCTCGGCCGCAATCGGGACTAGCTGAGGCGGATATTGTATTTGAGATTTTAGCAGAAGCAAAAATTACAAGATTGCTTGCGCTCTTCCAAAGTGAAATCCCGGAAACAATCGGGCCAGTACGCAGTGCCCGGGAATATTATTTTGACTTGGCAAACCGCTACGGAGCTCTTTACGTATATCACGGAGCGGCAGATTTTATTGATCAAATGATTATCGATCAAGAAATCCAATTCTTAAATGGTTCGACTTATGATAATGATGGTCAGTTATTTACACGGGATAGTTCCCGAGAAGCGCCTCATAACTCTTACTTACTAACCGATGCCATCAACGAGACGGCTGAAGGTAAGGGCTATGAAATGACAGCTGAATATGAGCCATTACCATTTTTAAATGAAGAAGAAACTGCGGCAATTGAAGGGGAAACAGCCGAACGGGTAGAAATAGTTTATAGTGAAAATCCCCTGGAAACCGTGCAATATGTTTTTGATGAAAGCAAGGGAACATATAAAAGGTATAGTAATGAGGAGGAAACGGTGGACTTGAATACAGGAGCATCTGTAGAAGTCGCCAATGTGTTCATTATTGAAACGTTTCATGAAGTGATTGATGATGCTGGCAGACGGAATATTGATTTTGACTCTGGAGGAAATGCCTATCTCATTCAGAATGGTAAAGTTCAAGAAGTAGAGTGGCAGAATGATAATGGTAGACTTGTTCCAATGAAGGACGGGCAGCCGGTTGGCTTTGTTCCGGGTAAGACATGGATTAATGTCGTACCGAATGATCCGGGTATGGAGCAGTCCGTAACGATATCCAATTAATATGATTGGAGCAAGTTTACCCTAAAGTGAATCAGGAGGGTTTTCATTGCAAATTGATAAATTAAGAGGAGAACAATTGGATCTATTATTTGATGCCATTTTATCATTAAAGGATCGTGAAGAATGCTATCAATTCTTTGATGATTTAGCCACAATGTCGGAAGTTCAATCTTTCGCTCAACGATTGCAAGTGGCAAAAATGCTTTTGGAAGGTTCCACATACAGTTCGATTGAAACCGACACTAACGCATCGACTGCAACCATATCAAGGGTGCGCCGCTGTATAAACTTTGGCAGTGATGGCTATAAACTAGTCGTCGATCGCCTCAGAGAACAAGAAAGCCAATAACAAAGACAGCAGGGGAGTAGCATCTTCTGCTGTTTTTTACCTCTATCAATATTCCTTTTAAATTCCACAATAAAATCCTAATTTCCCAGCGTGTTTTTTGTTATAATAAATCAATGGAAGAACATAATGGAGGATGGAGCGGTTGACGAATCAATCTAATGTGTTAAACGAGTGGAAACATATCTTTAAATTAGACCCCGCGAAGGAAATATCTGATGAAGATTTAGACGCAGTTTGTGAGTCGGGAACAGATGCCATTATTATTGGCGGAACCGATAATATTACGCTGGACGGGGTGCTTGATTTACTGCATCGAATAAGAAGAAACCATCAGATTCCTTGTATTCTTGAGGTTTCAGAGGAGGAAGCACTTACTCCCGGATTTGATTATTATTTCATTCCGATGGTCCTGAACTCCAAGGAGAAGAAATATATGATGGACGTGCAGCACCAAGCGATAAAGGAATATAGTGATCTGATGGAATTCAGTGAAATATTCTTTGAAGGTTACTGTATTTTAAACGAAGAGGCCAAAGCATTTACATACACGAATTGTTTTATGCCTGATGCAGCAGACGTGCAAGCATATGCCTATATGGCGGAACATGTATTCCATCTCCCGATATTTTATGTCGAATATAGCGGGAAATACGGTGATCCGGAGCTTGTTGAAACGGTAAGTGGTATACTGGATGATACGCAGCTCTTTTACGGCGGAGGAATTGAAACGAAAGAGCAAGCAGTAGAGATGAAACAATATGCAGATGTCGTCATTGTCGGCAACAGCATTTATACGAATATAGAAGAAGCATTACAGACTGTGGAAGCAGTGAAGAATGAATAAGGCGGTGGTAAAAAATGAGCCGAACAACGAATGAGTTATTAGCTGGACTTAATAAGGAACAACAGGAAGCGGTGAAGCATACAGAGGGTCCCTTGCTTATCATGGCTGGAGCGGGCAGTGGAAAGACGAGGGTGCTGACACACCGTATTGCTTATCTATTAGAAGAAAAAGGAGTCGCACCGAGAAATATTTTAGCGATTACCTTTACAAATAAAGCAGCACGGGAAATGCGTGAACGTGTCATGCGTCTCGTCGGACCAGAGGCAGAGTATATGTGGGTATCGACTTTTCACTCGATGTGTGTGCGGATTTTGAGAAGAGATATCGACCGGATTGGCTACAATCGGAATTTCACAATTTTAGATAGTGCAGATCAGCTCTCGGTTGTGAAACAAGTTTTAAAAAATATTGATCTTGACCCCAAGCAATATGATCCGCGGGCAATGCTTGGCCAAATCAGTTCGGCGAAAAACGAACTGATAACAGATAAAGAATTTGAAGAGAAGGCTGGGAACTTTTTTGAACGACAGGTAGCGAGAGTTTATTCCGGCTATCAGACCATGCTTCGGAAAAACCAGTCACTTGATTTCGATGATTTAATTATGCAGACGATTATTCTGTTCAAACGGGTGCCGGAAGTACTCGAATATTATCAGCGCAGATTTCAATATATTCATGTCGATGAGTATCAGGATACGAACCATGCGCAATATTTCCTTGTGAAGCAACTTGCGAACCGTTTCAAGAATCTCTGTGTCGTCGGAGATTCGGACCAATCCATCTATCGTTGGCGTGGTGCGGATATCGGGAATATCTTAACCTTTGAAGAAGACTATCCGAGTGCACGAACCATTCTTCTTGAGCAGAATTACCGTTCAACAAAACTGATTCTGCAAGCTGCCAACCATGTGATTGAGAATAACGCTGGAAGAAAACCGAAAAATCTCTGGACGGAAAATGATGATGGCAGTAAGATCACGTATTACGAAGGAACAACGGAACAAGATGAAGCCCTATTTATAGCCGACGAAATTCGTAAATTGATAAAAGATGGTTATCAGCCAGATGATATAGCTATCCTCTACCGGACGAACGCTCAATCGCGGGCAGTAGAGGATACACTTATGAAATCGAACATACCCTACCAAATGGTCGGTGGAACAAGGTTCTATGATCGGAAAGAAATTAAAGATATGCTTGCATACTTGCGCTTAATCACGAATCCGGATGACGATATTAGCTTTGAGCGGATTGTAAATGAACCGAAGCGTGGAATCGGTGCAACGACTGTGGAAAGACTAAGAACTTATACAGCGGAGCATGATATTTCCTTTTATGAAGCGGTAAAAGAAGTGGATTTCACAGGCGTATCAAAACGGGCTGCGAGTTCACTAGCGGAGTTCGGCGAGTTGATCCAAAGCTTGGCACAGCAGCAGGAATTCCTTACCGCAACTGATATGGTCGAGCAAGTGCTCGAACGAACGGGATATGAAGAAATGTTGAAAAGGGAACAAACCCTTGAATCCCAGAGCCGCCTAGAGAACTTAGAGGAATTCAAAACGGTAACGAAGGAATTTGAAAAGAGTGCTGAAGAAGATAAATCCCTTGTCGCCTTTCTAACGGATCTCGCATTAATTGCTGATATCGACAAGATAGATGAAGAAGAGACGGAGCGGAAAATAACGTTGATGACGCTCCATGCAGCGAAAGGACTGGAGTTTCCTGTTGTATTTTTAATTGGAATGGAAGAGAATGTATTCCCGCACAGTCGATCCATGTTTGATGAAGACGAGATGGAAGAAGAACGTAGGCTTGCTTATGTCGGGATCACCCGTGCGGAAAAAATACTTTATTTAACGAGTGCCAAGATGCGTACGTTATATGGTCGTACGAATATGAACCCGATCAGCCGCTTCATCCAAGAAATTCCGGAAGATTTACTGGAAGGAATGGAACAAGCGAAACAAAGCATGTTCGGAAGTTCCTTTGCAAGCCGAACGGAAGAGGCATTCACTCCGAAACGAAAAGCGCGGCGAACAGTCCAAGCTTCCACCGCTGCCGATGAGGAGTGGAAAGCAGGCGATAAGGCGAATCATAAGAAGTGGGGAACAGGCACGATTGTCCGTGTCCAGGGCGAAGGAGATAAGATGGAACTTGATATTGCCTTCCCGGCGCCAACAGGAGTTAAACGCCTGCTCGCCCAATTTGCTCCGATAACGAAAGAATAGAGGTGCTTTCTCTAGTGGATAAACAACTAGCTAAAGAAAAAATTGATGCATTAAAGGAAGTGCTTAATCAATACGGTTATGAATACTACGTGCTCGACAAGCCAACGGTACCGGATGCAGAGTACGATGCAAAATTAAGAGAACTGGAAGAACTGGAAGAGAAATTTCCGGAATTCATCACACCAGACTCGCCTACACAGCGGATCGGCGGTGCACCGATTGAAGGCTTTGAGAAAGTACGCCATCAAGTACCGATGCTTAGTCTGTCCAATGCTTTCAATGAAGAGGAGCTTCGGGATTTTGCGAGACGGGTCACGAATGCACTTGGGGAAAATTTCTCCTATATTTGCGAACTGAAAATTGACGGACTCGCCGTTTCCTTGACATACGAGGACGGCAAATTTGTCCGAGGTGCGACACGAGGCGACGGAATGGTGGGAGAGGACATTACCGTGAATCTGCGTACGGTAAGAAGTATCCCACTCACGATTAAAGATAAGGAAACCCTTGAAGTACGCGGCGAAGTGTTCATGCCGAAAGCTTCATTTGAAAGCTTGAATAAAATAAGGGAAGAGAAGGATCAGGAGCTATTTGCGAACCCGCGTAATGCTGCCGCAGGTTCCTTACGCCAATTGGATCCGAAAGTCGCTGCAAGCAGGAACTTGGATGTCTTTCTGTATGCTGTCGGTGTCTGGGAAGGTAATACACTCCCTACCCACAGTGCCAGATTGGAACGTTTGCAAGAACTCGGCTTCAAAACAAATCCGGAATGGAAGAAATACGATACTATTGAAGAAGTAATAGAATTTGTCAATTACTGGACGGAGAAACGCCAAGATTTACCATATGAGATCGATGGGATCGTCATAAAAATTGATGATTTGAATCAACAAGAGGAGCTCGGGGTTACAGCAAAGAGCCCGAGATGGTCGATTGCCTATAAATTCCCGGCAGAAGAAGTGGTGACGAAACTGCTCGATATCGAGTTGAGTGTGGGACGTACCGGTGTTGTTACTCCGACAGGTATTTTAGAGCCGGTTCGAATTGCCGGTTCGACAGTGGGACGCGCATCCTTGCATAATGAAGACCTTATCCGCGAACAGGATATCCGGATTGGGGATACAGTCGTTGTTAAAAAAGCAGGGGACATCATTCCGAAAGTTGTCCGTGCAGTGAAAGAACAACGGACTGGTGAGGAAGCTGAATTTGCAATGCCATCCCATTGTCCAGCATGTAATACAGAACTTGTCCGTTTGGAAGAAGAGGTGGCGCTCCGTTGTATTAATCCAAACTGTCCGGCGCAACTGATCGAAGGGATGATCCATTTCGTCTCGCGGAATGCGATGAATATCGACGGACTTGGGGAAAAGCTTGTCATGCAGTTATTTAATGAAGGATTAGTTCATACGATACCAGATCTCTATCGTCTAGAGCGGGAGAAACTGTTGGAACTTGAACGGATGGGAGAGAAATCGGTATCCAATCTTCTGAACGCAATCGAAGCTTCAAAAGGCAATTCGTTGGAGAAATTAGTATTTGGGCTTGGCATCCGATTTATCGGGGAGAAAGCAGCCCAGATTCTTTCCCAGGAATTTGAAACGATGGAACGTCTGCAGCGAGCAACGTACGATGAATTTGTTGCTATTGATGAAATCGGGGAAAAGATGGCAGATTCCTTGGAACAGTATTTCTCCGAGGATAAAGTGAATGCAATGCTCCAAGAACTAAAAGATCTTGGGGTGAACATGGAGTACACGGGACCGAAAAAAGCAACCGGTGCTGAGGATAGTCCATTTATGGATATTACGGTCGTCCTTACTGGCAAATTAGAAAAGTTAAGCAGAAATGAAGCGAAAGCAAAAATCGAAGCCCTCGGCGGAAAAGTAACCGGCAGTGTAAGCAAGAAGACGGGACTTGTCGTTGCCGGGGAAGCAGCAGGGTCGAAATATGATCGAGCTAGAGAGCTTGGTATTACAATTTGGAACGAAGAACAGCTGTTGGAAGCGTTAGATGGTTAGGCAAGGAGTGAAGAAAAATGAAAAAGCTGACGGTTCTATTATTATGTGCCCTCCTTGTGCTTACAAGCTGTGCACCATCATTGGATAGTGATGATGAGGTCTTACAGAATGAGGAAGATACGGAGGTTGAAACGTCCATCGTTCCAAGCAGTCGCTTGGGGGAAAAGGCATATCGCATGATCCTTCCATACCGGACGAGTGAAGCGCGTGGTATAATCGGCAATCAAGTGGCAAACCGCGTTGATATTGATGAGATGGAAGAAGGGTTGAGACGTCACTCCGTCGATTACTTTGACCCAGAGGATTATTATTTTCAGGAAGGACGCTACTTGGATGAGGAGACAGTTATTAATTGGATAGATGAACTTAACCCGGAGCGACCGGATGATTTACAGGATTGGGATAAGGAAGCGAATGAAAACAATCCACGTATCTTCTCGCATATTTTAGAGCAAAACTATTTGTTGCAACAGGAGAATGATGAGGAGAATGCCGTACAAGTTGCAGGAATTTCAATCGGTATCGCTCTGAAGTCGGTCTATCGTTACCAATTGGAACAAGGTGGAGATTATTTCTACTATGATATATCAATGAACGAGATGCTTGCAAAGGGCTATGAAGTTGCAGAAAGTGTTGTGGAGCGTCTGCGGGAATCAGAAGACGTTCCCGATGTACCAATTTTAATCGCGCTCTACCGGGAGGAGGCGCAGAACTCGCCTGTACCGGGAAACTATGTCACGAAAACTCTTGTTCCAAGTGGAGAGAAGAAAATTGGTAATTGGGAAGATATTGATGAAGAATATGTTCTATTCCCATCCAATGAAGCGCGTGATAAATATTTAACAGACTATGAGAATTTTAATAACTTCGGAAATAAAATTGCCGACTTCTTTCCAAACTATGTCGGGGCGATCGGCAGCGGCTTCTATGTCGATGGCGAACTGCAACAACTAACGATTGAAGTCCCAATCGAGTTTTACGGGAAAGCGGAAGTAATTGGTTTTACCCAATACGCCTATGACCAAGTGCAAAAAATTTTCCCGAATTATTATGATTTAGAGGTTAATGTTACCTCGAGCAACAATGTGGAAAGTCTTATTTACCGGAACGCTAAGGAAGAACAACCGACCATTCATATCTATCATTAATAGAACTAGACTCGGAGGATAATCAGAAACTGCTATCCTTCGAGTCTATTTTATTTTTCGTGTAAGCGTTTTTATTGAACGGTTACACTACTTTCGTTACAATAATAGATGGGAATAAAGTAGAATTGCAATCTAGTATTGCAACAAAATCACGGAGGAGGTTTTTTACATGGTAGTTCCATACACACACGAACCCTTCACAGATTTTACTGTAGAGGAAAACCGTAGGAAGATGGAAGATGCTCTAAAGAAGATTGAAGCGGAATTTGGTAAAGAATACCCGCTCATTATTGGTGGCGAACGCATTACAACTGAAGATAAAATTAAAGTCGTAAACCCTGCAAATAAAGAAGAGGTACTGGGGTTTGTTTCGAAATCAAATAAAGAACTCGCGGATAAAGCGATGGAAGTCGCCGATGAAACGTTTAAAACATGGAGGAAATCAGATCCGAATTTCCGCGCAGACATTTTATTCCGTGCAGCAGCCATTGTACGTCGTCGCAAGTTCGAATTCAGTGCCCATCTTGTAAAAGAGGGTGGCAAGCCTTGGAAAGAAGCAGATGCAGATACAGCTGAAGCAATTGATTTCCTTGAATACTATGGCCGTCAGATGCTTAAAATAAAAGACGGGGTGGAGGTAAATAGCCGTCCGATTGAACATAACCAGTTTCATTATATTCCATTAGGAGTAGGGCTTGTCATTTCTCCTTGGAACTTCTTGTTCGCAATTATGGCTGGAACGACAACCGCTGCAATGGTAACAGGTAATACTGTTTTATTAAAACCTGCCAGTGCAACACCAATCATCGCTTATAAACTGATGGAAGTTCTGGAAGAAGCCGGAATGCCTAAAGGTGTCGTCAACTATATTCCAGGACCAGGAAGCGAAGTGGGGGATTACCTTGTAGAACATCCCCGCACACGCTTTGTCAGCTTTACAGGTTCCCGTGAAGTTGGTACACGTATCTTTGAACGTGCAGCAGTTGTCCAAGAAGGACAAATCTGGCTAAAACGTACAATCATTGAAATGGGTGGAAAAGATACGATAGTGGTAGATAATGAAGCAGATTTAGAGCTTGCTGCAGAATCTATCGTTCAATCTGCCTTTGGATTCTCTGGACAGAAATGTTCTGCTTGCTCACGCGCAGTCATTCATGAAGATGTATATGATCAAGTAAAGAATCGCGTGATTGAGCTAACGAATGAATTGACTCATGGAGACCCAACAGACAATCATAATTTCATGGGACCGGTTATCGACCAAGCAGCCTATGATAAGATTATGGGCTATATTGAAATTGGGAAAGAGGAAGGAAAACTTGTTGCTGGTGGTGAAGGGGACGACAGTAAAGGCTGGTTCATTAAACCGACTGTATTTGCTGATGTCGATCCGAAAGCCCGCATTATGCAGGAAGAAATATTCGGTCCTGTTGTTGCATTAACGAAAGCTAAAGACTTTGACGAGGCAATTGAGATTGCAAACAACACTGAATATGGTCTAACAGGGGCCGTTATCACGAATAACCGCGAGCATCTGGAACAAGCACGAGTTGACTTTCATGTTGGAAACCTTTACTTTAACCGCGGCTGTACCGCAGCAATCGTAGGTTACCAACCATTCGGTGGTTTCAACATGTCCGGAACCGACTCAAAAGCAGGCGGTCCAGACTACCTTATTCAGCATATGCAAGGTAAGACAACGTCAGAAATGCTGTAATTTAATAGATATAAAGAAATGCCATGTTAATTGCTCTTTTGGACAATTAACATGGCATTTTTTCTTTTTTGAGGAAAATAGGAAAATTTTAACCTAGATAATCGCTACTTATAGTCAATAATTTTCCCAATATGAATTTTTAGAAATTATGCTATAATATAAATATAGCGAGTAGATATAGTATTTTAGTAGAGGTGGCAGGGGGAACATATGATAGAAATTGGCTCATTCATCAAAATGCAACGTACAAAACAAAAAATGACCTTGGGTGAGCTTGCAGAAGGAATCGTTTCCGTATCATACCTGTCAAAGATTGAGAACTTGAAGACAGAAGCAAGTACACATATAATCCAGCTGCTATGTAACCGACTTGGCATTGAACTAGGCCAAACAATGGATGATGTGATTGAAGAAAAATGTGAAGAATGGTTCAGCATGCTATTCTACAACCGACAACAGGATGAAATTACGGAAGCTTACAAAGAGCTGCAAGAACTGATGGATACGAATTTGTCTGGCAGCATGCTTTTATTCGAAATTCATAAGATTCGCTATTACCTTCTCTTGGATAAAAACAATAAGGCTCTTGACCAGATTAACAAATTAAATAAGATGTCCACTTCATTTGAAACAAGGGAGCTTTACTTCTGGTTTAAATACAGAGGGAATTATTATTCGCAGACAGGTGAAACAGCGATTGCCCTTGATAAATACCTAAAAGCGGAAGAATTAACACGTAAGCTCGAAGTGACAGAAGATGAAGTTGCTGATCTGCATTATACGATTTCCATTACATTCAGCAAGTTAAGACACACGTTAGAAGCGATTGAATATGCGAACAAGGCATTAGATACCTTTATGAAAAAGTATCATTTCATGCGTTGCGCGCAAAGTCATATCGTTTTAGGAATATCTTATCGCCGCATCAAAATGTATGATAAAGCGATTGAAAATTACAACTTGGCTAAACATCTTGCCGGCCTAAACAGTAATCGGGAGCTCATCCAACTCACTAATCAGAATCTTGGTTACTTGTACGCAACCAAAGGTGAAAATAAGGAAGCAATTAAATATTATCTGGAAATAGTAGATGATAAGGAAATCATTGTTCAAGATAAAGTACCAGCTCTGACAGAACTGATTAAAGTTTATTACGACATGGAAGAGTTTGATAAAGCGAATGAAATGATTGGGGATGCACTGGAATTATTGAAAAAGCATCCTAAAAATAGAGTCTATGAATTTTACCATTATGTGATATGGACGTATCATCACTCGATTAATGGTGAAGCGAAGAAATTTGTGAATCTAGTTAAGGATAAGTTCATTCCATTCCTGAAAAAACGGAAGGATCATGCAAATACACTTATTTTTGCGACGATGCTTGCTAAGCATTACGAAAGCATCCATAAGTATAAGGATGCGACGAAATATTACAAACTCGCTAATGATTCATATAAAGAGTTATCTAACATTTAAAGGAGGGATGTACAAATGAAGAAGCTATTATCTGGTTTTGCACTCGCAGCAATCTTAGTTTCAGGAGTCTTCTTTGCGGTAAACACAGATGCAGACGATTTGACTTGGGGAGAGCGACACCCGCCTATCTTCAATAATGTAGGAGAGTATTAAAAAAATCAGTAGATTCATTCGTTTTTATTATCCCCAATAATGAAAACAGCTTACCTGAAATGGAAATAATCATTTCAGGAATTTTTTTGTTTAAAATGGATAAACGATCGCTGTTTGTGGTTAGCTTGCTAATGTCCAGACTTCTCTGCTATCATCATTAGTGATATAATATTAAAATGTAATAAATGAGTTTATTTGATAAAGCTAGGAGGTTCGAGCGATGGCAGATGATATTTCAAAAGAACGAGTAATGCATGTTGCTGATTTGGCGAGACTTCATATTACAGATGAGGAAGCAGAAAAGCTTGCAGAAGAATTACGGTCGATCATTAAACATGCAGAACAGCTCAAGGAACTAGATACGACAAATGTTGAGCCAACAACCCATGTAATTCAGTTAGAAAACGTTATGAGGAAAGATGAACCAAGAACGGATTGGATTACCCAAGAGGAAGCGCTGAAGAATGCTCCTGATCATAAAGACGGTCAATTCCGCGTACCATCTATTCTTTCTGAGTAATTGAAAGTTCATATAAGAGAATGTTCAAAAGAGGATGAAAAGGACCGAGGTCGGCTAAGTACACAACGTCCTGTGCGTCGAAGTTCGGAGCGGCAAGAGCTCCCAGTACCAGAATTGTACTGGGAGACGGGAAAACAAGCTAACGAGCTTCTTGCGTGTAGGATGACGTTTCTACATTGTCCACAGGACGTGGAGGGTTTAGAAGAATCACTTCTTTTAAGGAGTGTCCTTTTCACCAGACTTTTTGAACCACCTTTATAAAGGAGGAAATCCCATGTCATTATTTGACCACTCGATTAAGGAGCTTGAAGAGAAGCTACATAATAAAGAGATTTCGGTCCAAGATTTAGTGAAAGCTTCCCTTGATCGGATCAAGGAAGTTGATGATGAAATCCAGGCCTTTATTACGCTGGATGAAGAGAATGCCATGAAACAGGCAAAAGAGTTGGATGAGAGTTCGGAAGAGAAGAGCCTCTTCGGTCTTCCAATCGGACTTAAAGATAATATTGTTACGAAAGACTTACGTACAACGAGCGGAAGCAAGATATTAGAAAACTTTAATGATCCGCTCTATGACGCAGAAGTAGTTGAGAAATTAAAAGAACAAAAAACAGTTACAATCGGTAAATTAAACATGGATGAGTTCGCAATGGGATCTGGTACAGAGTACTCAGCATACAAAAAGACGAAAAATCCATGGGATACAGACCGTGTGCCAGGAGGATCCAGTGGTGGCTCAGCAGCTGCAGTAGCGGCAGGTGAACTTAAGTTTGCTTTAGGATCTGACACGGGTGGATCAATTCGCCAACCTGCAGCATTTTGCGGTGTTGTTGGAATGAAACCGACGTATGGTCGTGTTTCCCGTTTTGGTTTAGTTGCTTTTGCATCTTCCTTGGATCAAATTGGTCCGATTACTCGTACGGTTGAGGACAATGCCAGGGTTCTAGAAGTGATTGCCGGACATGATGAGAAAGACTCAACAAGTGCAAATCTCGAGGTACCCGTCTTTACCGATGCTTTAACAAAAGATGTTGCAGGTCTTAAAATCGCTGTACCAAAAGAATACTTTGGTGAAGGTGTTGCACAGGAAGTTAAAGATGCTGTTAGAGCAGCTATTGAAAAGTACGAATCCCTCGGGGCAACTTGTGAAGAGGTGTCCTTACCACATTCGAAGTACGCGTTATCCACATACTATATACTTGCATCAGCAGAAGCGTCAGCAAGTCTTGCGCGCTTTGACGGTGTTCGTTACGGAGTGCGCGCAGAAAATGTAGAAGACATGATTGATATGTACAAGCGTTCCAGAAGTGAAAACTTCGGTGAAGAAGTAAAGCGCCGGATTATGCTCGGTACGTTTGCACTTAGCTCGGGATATTATGATGCTTACTATAAGAAAGCGCAAAAGGTTCGCACGCTAATCAAAAATGATTTCGAGCAAATTTTTGAAGAATATGATATTATCCTTGGGCCGACTGCGCCAACAACTGCGTTTAAATTAGGCGAAGAAATGGATGACCCGGTGATAGCTTATGCAAATGATGTTTTAACAATCCCTGTAAACCTTGCAGGTGTCCCGGCAATTTCGATTCCGTGTGGATTCTCAAGTGAAGGATTGCCGATCGGACTGCAAATCATCGGTAAACATTTTGATGAAGCAATGGTTTATCGTGCTGCCCATGCATTCGAACAAGCGACAGACTTTCATAAACAACGCCCCGATATTGGAGGTGCGGCTAAATGAATTTTGAAACGATTATTGGTTTAGAAGTACACGTTGAATTAAAAACAAAATCTAAAATCTTCAGTCCTAGTGTCAATGCTTTCGGCGACCATCCAAACGCGAACGTGAACCCGATTGACTTGGCCTACCCAGGAACACTTCCTGTACTAAATGAAGAAGCGGTGAATTTTGCAATGAAGGCGGCAATGGCATTGAATTGTGAAATTACAACAAATATGACATTCGACCGCAAGAACTACTTTTATCCCGATAACCCGAAAGCTTATCAGATCACCCAGGATGAAAATCCAATTGGTCGAAATGGCTGGATTGAAATCGAAGTAGCCGGGAAAAAGAAACGAATTGGAATTACCCGTATCCATATGGAAGAAGATGCTGGTAAATTAACCCACGGAGATGACGGCTATTCTTATGTCGACTTCAACCGTGCAGGTACTCCGTTAATTGAAATTGTCTCCGAGCCTGATATGCGTACGCCGGAAGAAGCATATGCTTATCTAGAGAAATTAAAGAATATTATCCAGTACACAGGTGTTTCGGATGTAAAGATGGAGGAAGGTTCCTTACGTTGTGATGCGAACATTTCCTTACGTCCAATTGGCCAAGAAGAATTCGGAACAAAGGCTGAACTGAAAAACTTGAACTCCTTCTCTTTTGTTCAAAAAGGACTTGAATTTGAAGAGAAACGCCAAGAGAAGGTATTGCTTTCCGGCGGTGTGATTGAACAAGAAACCCGCCGCTATGACGAAAAGACAAAAGAAACGATTCTTATGCGGGTGAAAGAAGCTGCAGACGATTATCGTTACTTTCCAGAGCCGGACCTCGTAAGTTTATATGTCGATGACGCATGGAAAGAACGAATCAAGAGTGAAATCCCCGAGCTTCCAGATGCACGAAGAGAACGTTATGTAAAAGAACTTGAACTCTCAGCGTATGATGCTGGAGTACTTACAAGCTCAAAGGAAATGGCTGATTTCTTCGAAGCAGCAATTGCGGAAGGCGCAGACATCAAACAAGCGTCAAACTGGCTCATGGGTGAAGTCTCTGCTTATATGAACAAGCATTTGAAGGAGCTCTATGATCTTGCCATCACACCGAAATCTCTTGCAACATTAATCAAACTAATTGAAGATGGAACGATTTCCTCTAAAATCGCGAAGAAAGTATTTGCAGAGATTGTGGAAAAAGGCGGCGATCCGGAGAAGATCGTTCATGAAAAAGGGCTCGTCCAGCTCTCTGACCCTGTGAAACTGCAAGAAATCATCAACAGGGTTCTTGATGAGAACGAACAGTCCATTATCGACTTCAAGAACGGGAAAGACCGCGCACTCGGCTTCCTCGTCGGTCAGACGATGAAAGCAACAAAAGGTCAAGCGAACCCGTCGATGGTGAATAAGATATTGAAAGAAGAATTAGAGAAACGTTAAGTTCAAAGAAAAGCGGGAATGCTGTCAAATGATAGGGTTCCCGCTTTTCTTTCACTGTATAAAATAAAATGAACCAATAACTTTATCAGATGTTGCCTAGCTATTATAATTTAAGTGGGTGTGTTGTTTTATATATAAGATGGACTAAAGTCGTCAAATTGTCTAATAGATGCATTCTACCGGCCAAAAAGTGAACGTGCGTCCTCTATATCCCTCGAAGGATTAATCTTTATGCTTGTTCGTATAAATAAAGGCACTCTAATGCCTTGAAGATTTGATCCTTTCGCTCCTTCGTATGGATAGAGGCGCTCTAATGCCTTGAAGATTTGATCCTTTCGCTCCTTCGTATGGATAGAGGCGCTCTAATGCCTTGAAGATTTGATCCTTCCGTTCCTTCGTATGGATAGAGGTGCTCTAATTCCTTGAAGGATTGATCCCTTATGTCATTCGTATGGATAGAGGTACTCTTATGTTCTGAAGGAGTAATCTTTCCGATCGTTTGTATGATAAGCGCAGCAAACCTTGTCAAATAGCAGCATCCAATAAGGTGAAAAAGGAATAACCGAGCTAGTACTCGATTTTTATGAAAGGCAAGGCTTAAATTTAACGGATATAAGCTCCTGCTTTTAAATTTTAGTAAAAAGGCTTATGATGGAGAATAGAGTTTACATTGACAGTTGCCCTTATGAAAATCAGGGAGGAATACGAATGAAAAGAGCGCGTGTGATATATAATCCAACTTCAGGGAAGGAGGCAGTTAAAAAAGAATTGCCACTTATCCTTGAGACATTGGAAATTGCGGGTTATGAAACATCTGCCCATGCGACGACAGGCGAGAACGATGCGATGGAAGAAGCGAGACGTGCAGTTGAGCGGCAATATGATCTCCTTATTGCAGCAGGAGGTGACGGCACGATTAATGAAGTCATCAATGGGATTGCAGAACAATTTTACCGTCCGAAGCT
Organism: Oceanobacillus sp. HCA-5259; assembly: GCF_037892815.1. Classification (NCBI taxonomy): domain Bacteria; kingdom Bacillati; phylum Bacillota; class Bacilli; order Caryophanales; family Bacillaceae; genus Oceanobacillus; species Oceanobacillus sp. HCA-5259. The sequence continues at coordinate 15,837 of NZ_JBBKBV010000044.1, forward strand.
GGGCATCATTCCAGCAGGTACAACAAACGATTTTGCAAGAGCGTTGAATATCCCGCGGGATATTAAGAAAGCACTTGAAATTATTGTTGCCAACGAGACAATGGATCTTGATATCGGTAAAGTGAACGACCAATACTTCATTAATATCGCAGGTGGTGGCCGGTTAACCGAGCTTACCTATGACGTACCAATCAAGTTGAAAACCGTCCTCGGCCAGCTTGCCTATTATATTAAAGGAATTGAAATGCTCCCATCCTTAAAACCGGCAAGAGCAAGAATCGAGTATGACGGCAATGTCCTCGATGAAGATATTATGTTATTTCTAATATCCAACTCAAATTCGGTCGGAGGTTTTGAAAAGCTTGCACCTGACGCCAAGCTTGATGATGGTTATTTCGATATGCTTATTTTAAAGAAAGTGAATTTAGCAGAATTCATTCATATCGCAAGCCTTGCACTCCGAGGCGCGCATTTGAATAATGATAATATCATTTATACGAAATCAAAACGGATCAAAGTCACCCCGACGGAGAAAATGCAGTTAAATGTAGACGGAGAATATGGCGGACTGCTGCCTGGTGAATTTGTCAACTTGAACAAGCATATTGAAATGATCGTCCCGGAAATATTTATCCATCAACAAATTGAAGGTTTAAAGGAAGATTAACATGGCAAAATCAATTGCTCCTGTAAAGAAAAATGAATACGTAACATTGACTTTTGAAGACCTGACACATGAAGGAAATGGTGTCGGGAAAGTAGGGGGCTATCCATTATTTGTCCCGAATGGTCTACCGGGGGAAGAAGCGGTTGTTAAAGTAATCAAAGTGAATAAAAATTTCGGGTTCGGTAAATTGATTGAGCTGAAGAGTACAAGTGAAGAAAGGGTTGATCCTACTTGTCATGTGCATTGTGGTGGTTGCCAGTTGCAACATATGAGCTATAACCTCCAACTGCAAATGAAGCAGAATCAAGTACAGAATGTCATGAAGAAGATTGGACATCTGGAACATGTGCTGGTTCATCCAATCATCGGGATGGACAACCCATTTCATTACCGAAACAAAGTGCAAATTCCGGTTGGAGAAAAAGACGGAAAACTTATTACCGGTTATTATCAAAAGCGAAGTCATCGGATCGTTGAAGATTTAGATACGTGCAGCAGCCAGGCCGAGGAAATTAATGAGATTCTTCCGGAAGTGAAAAATATCGCAAACCGGATTGGGATCGAAGCATATGACGAGGAAAACCACCGCGGAGTCTTGCGCCATATCATGCTCAGGACCGGTTATGCAACAAAAGAAATAATGCTTGTTTTAGTCACCAAATCAAATAAACTTCCGGGTAAAGAAATGTTGATTCAGGAACTGACGGAGAAATTTCCCAATATCAAATCCATCGTGCAAAATATTAACGAGCAACGCACGAACCTTATTCTTGGTAAGAAAACGAAAGTGTTATGGGGAGAAGAATATATCCATGATAAAATTGGCGACCTGACGTTTGCCATTTCAGCAAAATCATTTTATCAAGTGAATCCTGTACAAACTAAAGTACTTTATGATAAAGCTTTGGAATATGCCAAGATCGATGAGAATGATGTCGTGATTGATGCATATTGTGGTATCGGTACGATTTCATTATTCTTAGCACAAAAGGCAAAGAAAGTATATGGAGTGGAAGTTGTTCCGGAAGCAATTCAGGATGCAAAAGCAAACGCAAAACTAAACGACATGGATAACGTAGAATTTGTCGTTGGACAAGCAGAGAAGGTTATGCCGGAATGGAAACGTGAAGGTTTAGATCCAGATGTGATTGTTGTGGATCCGCCACGAAAAGGCTGTGCACCGGAGTTTCTTGAAGCGATGATCGAAATGGAACCGAAGCGGATTGTGTATGTATCTTGTAATCCTTCGACATTAGCGCGGGATCTTCGAATATTAGAAGATGGTGGGTATCGTACAATTGAAGTGCAGCCGGTTGATATGTTTCCGAATACGCCGCATGTGGAGTGCGTAGCATTGATGTCTAGGTAAGTGTCTAATTAAAAAAACAATTGGCAGTCATAATAAACTCTTGCTAATCCCACCACCAATTCTGTAAGAATAAACATTTGCTTTTTCAATTTAAAACTCATCAAAAATTCGGGTTTTCCTCACCAGGAGCCCGAGTTTTTTCATGTCTTTTTCCAATAACTTTTCAATACAGTTATGTTCCTAACCCATTGATATTACTAGCTTTGTCCAATATCCGATTCAATACTAATTCAATAACAAATCAATACTTATCCAATAATTCCTCTTTGTTCTTCATCTCTTATGTCCATTACTTTTCTTCAATCCATTCCCAAAACTATATTATAACACTCCAAAAACCATGAAAAACAGCCGAAAAAGGCCCGAAAAACGGTCATTTTTGAACCGAGAAAGTGTGAAAATAGGGGTTCCGTAGCAAAACTTTATTATAACTCAAACGGTGGAATGCGGGTTGGAGGGGCGGAAAAAAGCAGGGGTTTATTATGGTTGTACAGTAAGATGAATAAGAAGAGTTGAAGTATTGATAGAATAAAGTTTACAGGGTTTCTCCTACGGTTATTTAAGTAAGTAAACGGGTGGAACCCCTTTTGTTGTTGGGGTTTAAATGCCTAAAATATGGGTTGACTTGATAGAATAGATTTTCAGTAGGGGAATTGACAAGATAGATAGATGGAGGAAATCATGTTAGATTTAGGCTAATTAACATTGCGAAAGTGCATCTATTATAATTAGTCTAAATGTATTATTTACAATATGATTCCTGGAGGATAAGAAGATATCTGAAAGTAGAAAAGTCCATTTCATTCCACCAAGAACTATTTAAAGTGAGAAACGACAAGGGATATATTGTCGAGTCAACTCAAACAGCACGGAACAATTAAATAGTCTAACAAACCAAGTGAGGGAAGGTTTTTTATTCTACTAAAATAGAGCTATCTTGTATGTTGCTATTAGAATATAGAATTGATTAATTAATTATAAGTAACTTATGAGCAATTTCTCCTTGTACAACAAGAAAGAAAAAATATTATGTGTATAAAGTTACCCATAGAATGTGGTAGTCTATAATATGTAGTCAGATTTCAATAAACTGACTTCAAATTAAAAAGGAGATGGGTATATGATCAATCGAGCAATTCAGTTTGCTACAGCTTGTCACGTGAATCAAACGAGAAAGGGAACAGACATCCCATATATATTGCACTGTCTTGAGGCAGGAACAATTGCAGCAAATTTGACGAACGAAAATGGTAGAGTTGATAGTGATGTAGTGTCCGCTTCAATACTACATGACACGATAGAGGATGCCTATGTATCTTATGAAACACTTAAAGAAGTATTTAATGAAAACATTGCAAATTTAGTTCGAAGTCAGAGTGAAGATAAGTCTAAAAAATGGATGGATAGAAAACAAAATACACTAAACCGCTTAAAGACAAATAAATCAAAATACATTGAAATTGCTACACTTGCTGATAAATTGTCAAATATGAGATCTATATTCAAAGACTATGAAATTGAAAAAGAAAAACTTTGGGAAAAATTTAATGCCGGGAGAGAATTACAACATTGGTATTACAAATCCATTGCAGAATCATTATATCAAGTTAGAGGCACAAAAGAATATAGAGAATATAAAGACCTCATTAAAAAAGTTTTTGAAATTAGATAAACTTGTGAAGCTTCACAGTAACAACACCCAACTGGAAGGATCCTACTATAATAGTATGTCTATCTATATTGCCACTGGATTTTAAGTATTCACTACTAATCGACCAGGTAATAAAACCTAGATATATCTTCTTAAATGTCTTATGATTATATAGTCGAATGAATTTCATAATTACCAAAGTCGGCTTTCCCATCACCATATGTAGTTGGGAACGAACCAACTCAACTACATATGGTGATGGTGATGCATTGAATACGTATTATGAAATTCATTAAGTCGTCCACAAAACTATAAGTAGAAGGGAGTATTACAGAATATGTATGATAAAGATTTGTTAGTACTGTATATATTGGAAATATTGTCTGAATATGCTAATGAGGACAAAAAGATCTATCAACAAGATATATTAAATCTATTAGAAAGAAATTATAATATAGAAGTAACGAGAAAAACCCTTGGTAAACGTATTGCTTCCCTGAGATATTGTGGATATATTGAGGGAGAGCGAGGAATTTACAAGAAGAATAAATTCAAGGATGATGAATTAAGAATCCTCATCGATAGTATATTATTTGCCCCATACATACGAGCAGAAGAAGCAAAAGCCATCATAGAAAAATTAAAATCTCTATCCCCTGTAAGTTTAAAAAATAAGAATCGCAATATACATTATGTACAAAGCCTTAGTAGAACAAGTAACGAGAATCTGTATCCTGTATTAGACGAGATCGACGAAGCAATTGAAAAGAGGAAACAGATTAAAATTACGGTATGCCGATTTAATGAACATGCAGAATTAGAAAATGTTCGCACAGAAATCATTCATCCGTATTATATCGTCAACTCTAATTCTAGATATTATGTCATCTGTTATGCGGGGAGAGGAGATCGATTAGAGAGCAGGCGAATAGATAGAATATCAGAAGTAGAAATATTAGTAAAGCCTATCAATCCACTAAGAAACATTATTGGAGAAAGGCAAAACTTTGATTTAGCTAAATATATGAATGAACATATCTATATGTTTAGCGGTGAAAGTGTGCCAATAAAAATAAAAATGAAGAAAGAACATATCGGTATTTTCATCGATTGGTATGGAACGGATTATACAATCAGTGAAAAGGACGAAAATGAAATAATGATACGTGTGAGAGCAAATGAAAATGCCACTTATTACTGGGCATTACAATATGGTCATTTAGTAGAAATTGTAGAACCTCTTAGTTTAAGAGGAAAATTGAAGCAAGGACTTAAAGATATCTTGAAAAAATATGAATAATATACCTTATGGGAGTTATTTGACACATAACTTTATGTATAGTGAATAATGTAAGGTAGTTAAGACGCTTAAGAATAAATGATGTATGAAAGTAAAAATATATATAAAAGGGGATCATAATATGAACAACATAATTACAAAAGAACAATATCAAGCATTAAAAGAAACTGGATTAAACTTCGCAACGATTGCAAGAAAATACTTAACAGAAAGTGAAATCAAGGCAATTCCCTTTCAAAAGGTATTATCCTTAGAGCCAGAAGAAGGTGGTAGCATTGCTAACTATAGTAGCTTTGCCTATTGGATCGACCAAACGAAAAAGAAAGCTCATGAGGAGGCCGCAGCAAATATAGAGGTGTTACAAGATTGGGATAAGCTACAAGCTGAAGGCGCCACATTAAGATCAGGGTTTGTCTTGTTAGGTGTGAATGCTGGAGCAAAGGGCATCGACTTAAAAGCGGCCGAAGGTACTGAAACATTAGAGCACTTTGAAATGTTTCAAGTACGCAGTATTAAGTCAGGTGAAAGACGTCAACCGATTCCAAGTCCAATAAAATATAAAAATGCTCTGATGCAAAATGAAGACGATAAAGAGTTCTATAATCAGGCAGTGAGTGGAACTTATATGACAGACTTTATAAAAGGATTCCCAACGAGTTATGGACCTGATATTAAAAAAGCAATGAATAAAGCAATAGATAAATTAAATTACGACAAAACTCAAGGAGAAGAGTTCTATAACAACTTCTGTAAATTATTCGGTGAAATCCTAAAGAATGAGCTAAACCTATTAGGTGGTAAAACGCACACGTTAATAGTCATGGGGAAAAATCCAAAGCAAAATATTGTTAATGATTTCTTGAGAAGAAGTGGCTTGGATAAGGAGTTCAGGATCGTAAATATAAGCCATTATTCAGGAACACCAAAATCTACAGCATTAGCAGAAGAGCTGAAAGAAGCTTTCACAACTGAAGAACTTTATTGAAATTGAAGGGGATCATTTCTCCTTGCTAGTATTACTAGAATCATACATAAGATAGAAGGATATATAAAAAGCCCTGAATTCTTCATGAATCTGTGAATTCAGGGTGTTTCATTGTACTGAATGCTATAGAGGGACCATGATCATACGAATCTACGATAGACTAGGAGAGGGTAAACTTATGGATAAAGACAACATGTTAAAAGCTAAACATGGAAAAGTATGTATCATCAATACAGCAGGAAAAATAGTAATCGAACCAGAAATAGAAGTTGATACAATATATTATCCAAGTAATGGTCTATGCCAAGTGGGAAGGGATGGTAAATATGGCTATATAGATGAGACTGGTAAATTGGTCATCCCTTTAAAGTATAAAAAAGTCTTTCCATTTTCTGAGAATGGATTAGCTTTTGTTCTACGTGAAAATGGCTTAGGAGGGTATATTGACAAGCACGATAACTTTGTCATACATCCAATCTATGAATCTGGATCTACCTTTAGATTTGGCTTTGCAGCAGTATCGAGAAATGGAGAGTATACATTCATACACGAAGATGGAAATAAAGCAGTCGACCACACATTCAAATATGCAAGTGGATTTGCTGCGTCTGGACTTGCGAAAACGCAGGAATTTGATGGAAGGTATGGTCTGATGGATGCAACAAGTATGCCGGTACTTATCTTGAAACATGGATGTGAATTGGCGGAATTTAAAGGAGATAGTAAGATTACTAAATTTAGAGTGAATGAAAAAGAGGCATTGATAAATTCCCAGGGAGAAATTATCACGGGATTGAACTATGACAAGGTTATCATTTCACCAAATTCAAAGTTACATCCATTTTTGCGGAATGGTTTATGGGGATACATAGATGATGAAGGTAATGAGATAATAGCCAATATATACAAAGGGGTATCGGAATTTTCGGAATTTAATGTAGCAGCTGTAAAATCATATCATCCATTGGCAGAGAACAATTTAGTCGATTTTTACATAAATGATCGGGATGAAATAATAGACAACAAATTAATAGAATTTATCAACCAACTACTGAGTTACAGATTCTCTAACGTAAGTAGATTTAAGAATGGACTAGCATTAGCAGAGAAAAAAGAAGAAATAAGAGATATCAGTGAAAAACGAGGGAAAGATGAGTGTACAAGAAGTTGTAAAGTCAAAGCAGATGAGGAAGATTATTACGCAGAAAAACTACATGAGGTTGAAATATACTTTAATAGTATGGATAAGAAAGGGATATATAAATTTATAAATGAAGAACTAAGAGCTGATGTAAGAGTATTAGATGTACATGATAATTATGTTAAGTTATTATGGCCCCTTCAACCACATCTAAAATCTGCAGATGTTGAAAATACATTGGATGATGCCCTAAATGATGGAAAACTAGGAAAATATAATTATGATCGGATTGATTGAAAAGTTATGTAAGAAAATTAACTTAAAAATATAGGAATAAGATTCTTATGCGCCAAATATGACCCATTACTTATTATATAATCAAATGTGTAGAGAAGTTAAGATAAATAAGAAAATCTCCTTTTATTCAAAAGGAGATCATAGAATACTCTAGCTTTATCTTTAGGATATGAAGAAAAAGCTTGACATTTACATAGCGGGAGGAATGACTATGAAAAAAGTTGAAGTATTAGTAAGGATGAGATTGGAGAAAAAAATCGTAGTAGAGGTAGAAGATGTTGAGGAAGCAGAGCGTAAAGCAGGAGAGATGATCGATGAAATGGATCGTGAAGAATACAAAGAATTCCTGTCATCATCACGTATGCCTTATGGTGGCCCTTTTGTTGAAAAGGTATCCCTAGAAGCAAAGGTGAAAATGGCGATTGACGGCTTTGATCCATATGTTTTATGTCCAGGCGTTGACGCACCATATGATGAATATGATGGAGAATCTAGCAGAATAGCAGAAAAAATCGAGCATGACATGTCAAAGAAAGAAATTGCAGATATTATAGCTAAGGAATTTACTCGGTCCTTTAATACAGAGTTTACCATAGAAGAATGTATGTGGCCGGCTGAAGAGATATATGATTACTTAAAAAATCAGGTTTAATATGATTCTATAAAATTGGTTCAGTAAGAAAAGAGGTATCAGGCAAGAAGTGAAATAAATAACACGGAGATGATAGAGATGTCAAACTTCTACTTCTGTAAATTCGGACAGGTAGAAGATATTGAAGTGATCATATATCCAGGAAATATGAGTATTGAACCAGTATTGTTCATAATGGATGGAAAAAAGAAAGTGGAGATTACACTTAGTTCTAATATCTATGAAAACGACTTGGGAGAATTCATGTTACATACAGGATTATCTGGTGAGTATCGAGATGCCGCGAATAAGGTGATGAGAGAGTTAGCTGCAGAAGTTGTAGACTTAGAACACTTCATTAAATATATTCTGAAACCAGCATACAAAGAAAAATTGATGAGCATTATTGAAGAGGAAGAGAAGAGTGGAAGATATTATAAACTTTGAGGTGGTTGCAATGAAGTATCGGACCTCAAAGGTAGGGGGCAAATTCCCAGAAAGTCATAATTACTCATAAATTATCCCGTTTTATATATAAGCGCCATTACTTAAGGAAGTTATGACGGGGCGCGGCACTGACTAACTAACGGAAAAGAGTGTTCGCGTGGGAGGAATAACCTGCTAAGCGTTTTTTTAAATCTTTTCATCCAACGAAAATATCTAATGACATATGAGGCTGTAGTGTGCGTGTACAATCAAGAAAAAATACTTATTTTAGTTTTATTAAAAATTTTGCAACAACATACAGATGAAAATCATCGATTAACGCAAAAAGAATTGATCAGGGGGCACGATTAGTTTTAGAGTCGCAAACAGATCAAGATGGTGTTCCGAGAAAATATCTGATTAATCCTTATCAATTGGTGGCGGCAAATGGGCGCTATTATTTAATTTGTAACAATGATCGGTATGATAACATCTCTCACTATCGATTGGATCGGATTACAAACATTGAAAAGCTTAAGGGAAAACATAAACCGATGGAAGAAGTAAAAGGGCTCGAACAGGGGCTAAATCTGCCAAAACATATGACAGAGCATATTTATATGTTTACAGGCGAATCTGTTTCCGTACGTTTAAGATTTAACAAATATTTCATCAATAAATTTATCGATTGGTTCGGTACAGAAAATATAACTTTCTCCGATCAAACAGAGGATGAAGTAACAGCTAGGGTTATGGTGAATAGAATAGCTATGAAAAAATGGGCATTGCAATTTTCCCTTCATGTAAGAATATTATCACCTCAGAGTTTGGTAGATGAAATAAAAAGAGATATTGATCAAGCTCGGAAAAACTATCAATAAAAATACTTTTGATAATCTTGTAGAAATTATAGAACAGATTATCTTAAAAAAATTAACAAAGGATTTCAAGTTTTTTTTATCTATTAATTAGTAGAATGTTGGACAGTTTAACTGGAATGATGATTTTGTAACGTTATTTTTATCAATTGCATTTATTGGCTTAGGTATTCCAATTGGCAGAGGAACAATAAAGTATAAACAACCGAGTCAATTTCATAATTACATTTATGAGCCATATCAACTCAACATATAGTTGTGAACGATCCAAGACAACTAGATGTTGTATCTTAATGGTGTCAATTCGGGATTGTGAAATTAACTAAACTATAAAATTATAATACATTACAACGTAAAATTTTTCAGGAGCGATTATATGAAGTCATTTATGTCATTCTTTTTGTCATTTTTTATTTTTAATAGCAAGATCATAGAATATTTTCTGCCTTTCTCTACATATATGACCAGTTATAAGAAGAAAAAGAGTGTTATTTATTTGCTTTATTTAATCACTCTAAAACTATCTGTAACGGTCCTAGCTTGGTACCTTGTTACGGTTCCTTTTCTTGAAGCGTATTATCATGGTTATTTTTCGTTTTATTTTCGTTTTATTGGAATACCAGTAGGCATTCTTGCAATAATAGCAATATTCTTCACATATTCATATTTAATGCATAAGAAATTTATGGTTAGAGATCGGAGTGTCAGTGTAACAAGTCTTCTTTTTAATAACTGGATTAAAACATTTTTAAAGGTTATTTATTGGCAATTTTTTATAGCAACTTTTTTCATGATGTTTACGAAAAACATGCCTGAACTTAATTCTATTGGTCTTGAAACTCTTGAAAAACATTCTTTTCTTAACCTTTTTACATTGTTTGCAATAAGTATCATCTATGCTTTTACAAATAAATACTTTGAAATAAAAGTTCACCAATATTTTTATTACTTCTTTGACCTATGGTTAAACATAGAGGAATATGAAAATAGAATAAAAGAGCTATCAAAAGATTTTTCTATTCTCTTTACCAAATTCGATAACCACATGTATAGGAGCCATCGAAATCTCGCACGTGATTCAAGAGTAATTGTTTTAAGACATAAATACATCCCAATATCTTTTACGCTAACCTATTATGCAGTAGATTTTGAAAGGCATTATTATGCCGTATACCAAGAGGAATATGCTGCTGGGATAAGACCTTCATATCATAAAAACGTGAAAGAATCTAATATTTTTCCAAGAACGCGAATCATACAAAAGTACTACCCTGAGAAAATAAAAAAACGAGTTAGAGAAGGACGTAGAAAAACATCCGTCCCTATTGGGAAAATACTCATTATTGGTCGAGTGATCACTGTGCTTTTAGTCATTGCTTTGGTCCTTTCTGTGAATCATACTTTTACATGGGAGGATTTTCTAGAACATAGAAAGTCTAATTATTTAGGTATCGCTTTTCTATTAGTTATTTTATTAATTACCTATTTGTTTGCATGGTTTTATACAAATATTGCTATTAGTGTGGGGATGTTTTTTATCATAAAAGAGGCAGATTATTATGCGGAAGAGCCCATAAATCTTCTTATATTAATTGCTGTCACTATTGTTTTTAATTTAATGGCTATGTCCTTTTGGAAAGAAGAAAAGATAAAAGAGCTTTTATATCTCAGATAATAGAGGTAATTGATACCGAAAAGTCATTATCGAAAAAGCCGAAACAAGAAATGTACTAGTCAGCCTAAGATATATTTAAATAAATGAATTGTTTGTTGAGTTAAATAGCATCATTTAACAATGGAATGCCAATAAGTACATTGATTTTTGCATGAATTAAGGTAAAATGAATATAGATAGTAAAAAAGAGAAGTGCGTCAACACTACTCTCCGCAGCCTCAGCCGTACAGGTGGTGGTTGTCAAAAAATATTTCTTTGTTTGAGAACCACCCTGCTTCCTACGGCGACGGGCGGTTTTCTCTTTGTTTAAAAAGTTTTTTTGAAAAAGATATGCACTAATTGCACGCACAATCCCCTTTCAACACTTCTTTTAAAAACTCCAAGAATGTCTCCATGATTATCACCTCCTTTCCCTAATTAAAGGAAAAGGAACATATGACAACCACCTACTCATAAAACTTTCAGCTGTATTTCTATTTTATCATGAATATATAATTTTTTAAACAAATGACGAACGTACAATCCTTTATTGAAAGCATAAAGATATTTTCATAGGAGACCATTGGAATGCTCGTTTAGTTCTGATTGGTGTAGATTTTTTTAAATCGGGTATATTAATTTAGTACATCTCACTAGAAGATGAGCAACATGGAAAACTGTTAATATAATTGAGCCTGAGTATTGACCGCGAGCTTTTAACCGGACCATTGTAACAGATTTATTAGAACGGATAGAAAATAATATCAGGCAATTGAAGGAATTTCCGAATTCAGGTAGTCGACTTGTGGATGAATATCTACAATTGAAAGGATATAGAAGAATTATTGTTGGTTCTTATATCATCTTTTATGTTGTAGATGAGCAGCTGAAACAAGTAATCATTATGCGGATTTTATATGGTAAACGAAAATATCAGGATTTGCTATGAGGTGAACAAACGATGAGTCTAACAAGTTACATTGGTAGTAATGTATCCATTGAAGAAAAGGGATATGAGGAAGAACCTGTGGAGGGTAAAATTTTTGTTGGTCCGAGTTTCTCTGATGAAGGAAGTTTAGATGAAGTAAAAGAAGCGCAGTTTTCCACGACATATGTATATGAAGTAACGTTTAATAGTTGGGGAATGGAACTATCACCTTATCAGGATGAAAAATTTTATGAAGAAAACAAAACTGGTTTGCATCAAGTATGCGAGATGATGGATTCCTATTTAGACGTGGGCGAGTTTTTTGAATTTTATACATGCTGGGTTGGAGAGGAGTTTAATTCGAAGGGAGCGGAAATAACACTCCCAATTCGAGACTGGTATACGGAAGGAATGGAATTAAGGGAACAAACATTGATTCGATTTGTTAAAGGATATTAAAGATCTATTAACTTGATGTATTAATGGTTCGAATAGCCTATAAAAACATTTGAAAATAAAAATTCAATATGATATGATTATTTAATGTTGGAATTCATTTTCCAAATTCCGATAAAAAGTGACATTAAGTTTTATAGTAGGGAGTATGAATAATTGAATATTAATGAAAAGGATCAATTTCAACATATGTTGGATAATAGTTTGTACCATCATTTTTCAGCTCATAACCGATATTCACGATTCTAAAATCTTAGGATATGAGGGTTTATTACGATCAAGCTGTACTAAAAATCCAGAATCACTATTTAATACAGCAATAAATTTAAAAAAGATATTTGAATTGGATTTATACTCAATTAATACGGCGATACAGACTTTTAACGATTACGTAGATAAAACTACCTCAGACACTCACTTGTTTTTAAACATCCACCCAACTACTCTTGTTTCGCCAAACTTCAAAAATATATTATGTGATAGAATTGAAAATTCAAAAATAACGACTAATTGCCTTGTATTAGAGACTCAATTTTCGCAGCTCAAACTAGGCAGGTACACCTTGATATAAC
>NZ_JBBKBV010000045.1:0-28404 GCF_037892815.1 Oceanobacillus sp. HCA-5259
GGAGTAATCTCCCTAAAGAAATACCTAAAGACTTTAACTTTGTTTTAAATTATGGCTACGAGGCAAGAGACATTATAAACACATATGAAAATACCTATACCAAAAACATGATTTCGAATGATGATAAAACGGTAGAAATAAAATTTTCAGATGAGGAAATGCAAACAATTTACGAGGAAATGAAAGAGGCTGACATATTGAATTCAGCAGAAAGTGCTTCTAAATCTCAATGTGCGGATCCTCACGAAATAAACAAACTTAAAATTACAATGAATGGCGAAATTTATCAAAGAGAATGGATTACATCCGATTGTGACAAAGTACCTGATAATAAATTAAAAAACTTCGTAGAATTTGTACACCGAGAGATTATTATGATAAAAGAAGAGTACAATGAATTACCGGAACCTTCAGGTGGTTATGATTGAACCTTAATTGCTTTGTAAATATAACTGATTTTTAGAACTCTTAAACTTAAAACGATTGGGTGCTTTACTTCAATAGAATTAATGCCTTTTTTAATCAGCAAGTAATCAAAATTCGAGGTTGGATCCAAAAGTGGTCCAGTCTTTTTGTTTGGTCCAATTCCCTCCAATATGCAGGTTTTTTTGTTTCGCAATCGGGCCAAATTGTGGAGTATAGACATATTAAATACCGGGTAAATTAATTTAATGCCAAGGTCAATTTGATTATAATGAGTGGCTTCCGATGAGTAGGTACAAATAAAAAAAGTACTAGCACATTTTTAAACCACTTAGGTAAATAGGATTTTTTAGGGGTTTTTTACAGAAGCTGCCTGTATGAACGGTAGCTTCTGTACCTAAACGATTTTATTCGACGTAGTTAGCAAGTAAAATGTCGTCCTTTGCTAGTTACAAGGCGACATTGAACAGGTAATATAATATCTGTCCCGTCAACTAGACAGAACGCAAACACACTCAAAACTAGTGAATGTGTAGATAGCTAAAGGAGGGCCTGTTATGAAGTCTCATACTCGTATTAAAATCCCGGCAGGATTTTGGGCAGGCATACATCAATTAGGGATTGCTCCTCACGACGTCGCTCGAAAGGCACAACTGCCGCTCACCATTATTAATGAGCCAGTTGTCACCACCGATCAATATTTCGCGATTTGGCAGGCTTATTCAGATCTCATTGATGACACTGCCGAAGGAATCATCAAGCTTACGACAGTCTTTGAAACAGCGCATTACCCACCCGCCGTCTTAGCGACTTACCATGCTCGTAACTACCGTGACGCTCTAAAACGAATGGCACGGTACAAACGAATGTGTCCCCCTGAAAGCTTACGTATCACCGAGGAAGGTGAGAACTGTACAATTGAACTAGATTGGTTATATACCGAGCAACCAGGTCCACCGCTGCTCGTTGGAATTACTCTGGCATTTCTTTTGGAGCTTGGACGTCGGGGCACAGGTCAACCGTTGATGGCGAGATTTGTCGAATTTACGCACTCGATGGGTGACATACAGGCACTTGAAGCTTACTTCGGCTGTCATATCCGGATTGGTGCAGATTGTAACAGGTTGACGCTACATCGAGGAGATCTGGACCTCCCTTTTGTCTCGTACAACGAAGAGTTGCTGGAAATTCTGACTCCCGTACTGGATAAATCGTTGGGTGAGCAGCAACACAGTCATTCAATCACCGAAATGGTCAAGTGGATCATGAAACGTAACCTTGCAGGAGGGCGCCCTGATATTCAGACTGTCGCAAGCGAGTTGGGGATGAGCAATCGTACCTTGCAGCGCCGGCTTACTGACGAAGGCACCAGCTTCAAGCATCTTTTGACACAAGTCCGACATAACTTGGCTCGAGAATACTTGGCAGACCCCACGTTCGATATTAAAGAAGTAGCCTTCATGATTGGATATGAAGATCAGAACTCGTTCTACCGCGCCTTCCGCATTTGGGAAGGTGATACTCCCGCAAATTGGCGTACTGAACATTTAGGTGCAGACTCGATACATTAACTTTGTATTAAAAGTGAATTTTTTAACACTATATTAAAAGAAGGAGAACCTAATATTAACTACAAAAGAATAGGAACTTTTTTTATATTAACTTTTTATAATCATAAGGATAAATTAGGAGGAGAAATATGTTATGGATATGGGGTTAAACAATAAAACGGCTTTAGTTACTGGATCAACGAAAGGTATAGGTAAAGCGATTGCCATTGAACTTGCCAAAGAAGGTGTCAATGTACTAATTAATGGACGAAATTATGAAGAGGTAGAACGAATTGTAAATGAAATTAAATCGGATTTCCCGGCTACCTCTCCTCAAAATGCTACTGCTGATATTGTCGATATGGGGCAAAGAGAAGCTTTATTTAAAAAATACCCCACTATTGATATTTTAGTTAACAATATGGGTATTTATGAAATTATGCAATATGAGGACATTGATGATGAAGTATGGGAGAAATACTTCCGCACTAATGTTCTTGCTGCAAATGGATTATCTAAATTTTATTTACCTAAAATGTTAAAAAATGATTATGGTCGCATTATCTTTATTGCAAGTGAAGAAGCAATTATGCCTTCAGGACAAATGCCTCAGTATTGTATGACAAAATCAATGCTATTATCGTTGTCAAAAAGCTTATCTAAATTAACAATAGGAAGAGAAGTTACAGTTAATACGATCATGCCAGGACCAACACTCTCTGAAAATGTGCATCAAATAATTGAGAGTATATACTCTAATGATGATATGACTTTTTCAGAAAAAGAGAAAGAATTTATGACTACAAACCTACCTCAATCTGAAATACAGCGATTTATCAAGCCAACAGAAATAGGTAGACTAACTACGTTTGTATGTAGTCCTTATGCATCCGCATTTAAAGGTTCTCCAATCCGTATGGATGGGGGGATGGTACCGACTATTTTTTAACATTTTTCTATTTCAATATTGTATATAAGTTTAACAAACGTATAACAATAGGATGCTCCAATACTATAGAATTGGGGCATCCTATTTTCTTTCTTATTCCACGATCGGGCCAGATTAAATAATTCGCAATACCGTTTCATTTTTTATAAAAAAACATAAAAAAATCTCCTTCCTATTACATTAACAGGAAAGAGACTTTTTTGTTTTCAATAATAAATTCATAAATAGTACGATTGTTTTTCATTGCTTCATTTAAATCTTCACCTCGTTTTTTAATTTAAATCTGAAAGCAACATTCCATACTTAATGCTATCTGTCCATTCACCTTTATTCCAAAAATCCTGAATGAAATGAGCTTCTTTTCTCATACCAATACGCTCACATAATTTTTGTGATGCCTTATTTCTTGCATCAAGGTTAGCTTGTACACGATGTACACCAAATTCATAAAATAGTTTCTTAACTAAACTACTCACGGCTTCAGTTGCATAACCCATTCCAGAAACTTCGTTAGAAAAACAGAAGCCAATTTCAACAGTATCTTTAATATCTGTATACCATACAGATAAATCGCCAATTACTTTAATTTGGTTTACTACTGCTAAACTTAACATTGATTCCTTTGTGAGTGAACTATTCCCAAGCTTTTTATTAAATTCTTCCTGTAAATTTTCATGAGTCCACTTATCATGCAAGAGATATTTACATGTATCTTCATTATTATAAATGTTAAATACATCATGTAAGTCATTACTTTTAAATGGTCTAATTGTTAATCTTTCAGTTTTAAATTCCAAAAAACTCACCCTTTCCTTATCCTGCAAAATGACCCGATTACTGAACTATAACTTTTTAATAAAGTTTATAATTTCATTATATATTTAAAAGAAGATGTTTTCTCATATATTGAACTAATTATTCTCTAATAATTATAGTATAGATAAAAAAAGTTTGATTAGGTTTTGTGACTATTTAGAATTTGATTTCCATATTGAGAGCTCCACCTCCAATTTGATTGTGCTCCCCGCAATCTCCGTCCCCAGTCGGACAATCTTTCAACCGCTAGCATGTTGGGATAATATTCATTTCTAGTAAACTAAGGCTAACAAAATGAAATATACGAGGTGATAGCGATGGCTGATTTTTTCAGTTCGATGGGAGATCCAATTGTTCAAGAAAACATAGTGGAAGTGGAGCGGGTGAAAGAGCTTGCTGTAAATTCTGATGTTACGAGCGTCCATTTTTCAGTTCATGATAAGAAACGAGTTGATATTGTGCTGGAAACGTTTGAAAAAGGAGAAGATCTTGCTGTTCGGCTTATAAATGAAAGATTGGAAATTAATGTGGGGATACCAAGAAAATGGGGGATCTTTCAGATGAAAAAGCGGTTTGGTAAGCTCACGATATATTTACCGGAACAATTTGCCGAACGATACGAGGTGAAATGTTCCATTGGCAATGTGCGAATGGCTGATATGATTTTCAAGCAGCTTGAGATGAAGACAGGTGCAGGAGAAGTTGAGATTTGTGCCATCAGTGCTAAATATCTAATGCTCGAGTCAGGTGCGGGGAATATTGAATTTCATGTGGATGGGGAAGATGATCTCTTGATGAAGTCAGGGGCTGGAAATATTCACGTTCATTTTCCAAATCCTGAACAGTTAAATGCAACAATCGAAGCAACGGCTGGACTTGGTAGTGTGCGGACGGATTTACCTGTAGGGTTTGAGAAATCAGGGGAATTTTCAAGTGTATTGGGAAACGGTGAGAGAGATTTGAAATTTACCGCGGGGGTTGGCAGTATTAAACTTTCCAAGGTGTGAAGATGTGAGCGAAAAGAACCCATCATTTGATACTGTACTGGGACATCAGGGTCTGACCCCGTGTCCCAGTTTGACTAGATAATAGGATAATTCTCTTCATATCGTGGATTATAATAATAGGGTGGTCTTGGTCCGATCAAGGGCATGGTAAATGTTTGTGGATTATCATCATATAACAATTGCACTGTTTTATCGGAATGATTGATTAGTAATAACTTTACTTCTGGATTATAGTAATGCAAACGATACCCTCCTTCCATAGGTCACTCTTTCACTTTATTCAACCTAGGTAATGATTGAGCCCGTACAAGAGCGATAATTTTAATATCACCAACAATGACCATGCACTTTAATAGTATCAGCAACATAACCTAGGGCAAATGACTATTTCAGGGAGGTCACTATGTCTCTAGATCAGCAGAAAAACAAAAACACGGACGGACGCGATTATCCAATGTATCCCAATTACGGGAAAATAACGAGATACGAAGAAATCCCGATTACAGTTCCTGAACAGCGGCAGTTACGTCAACCAGGTGTAGAGAAACTGATGGTTCCGCGGCCAATTATCGAAAATCCAAATTATAAAGGCAGCGATAAATTAAAAGGAAAAGTAGCTCTTATCACAGGCGGTGATAGTGGAATGGGGGCAGCAGCCGCTATCGCTTTTGCAAAAGAAGGGGCGAATATTGCGATTGCTTATTTAGATGAGCATGAGGATGCGAATCGGACAAAGAGAAGAATTGAGGAGCTTGGACAAAGTTGTTTATTGCTGCCTGGTGACTTGCGAGAAAAAGAGCAGTGTATCGACATTGTAGAAAAAACGATTCAAAAATGGGGACAGCTTGATATTTTATGTAACCATGTCGGAATTCAATTTCAACAATTGAGCTTGCTTGATATTTCCGATGAACAATTTGATGATACGTTTAAAGTAAATATTTACTCGCATTTCTTCACCACTCGTGCAGCACTTCCTTACTTAAAAGCAGGCAGCTCCATCATTAATACATCCTCTGTTGTGACATACGATGGGAATGATCAATTAATCGATTATACAGCAACGAAGGGAGCTATTATTGGGTTTACCCGTGCGCTTGCAAATAGTTTGATCGATCAGGGGATCCGGGTAAATGCTATTGCGCCAGGACGGATTTGGACGCCACTCATCCCGGCGAGCTTCTCTGCAGATGAAGTGACATTAGCTGGGAACCCGATGCAACGTCAAGGACAGCCCTTTGAAGTTGCACCAACCTTTGTCTATCTCGCATCAGATGATTCACGCTTTGTGACAGGGCAAACACTTCATGTAAATGGTGGGCAATGGATTTCATCTTGAAATAAAAAAAGATACCGCATTAAACAAGAAGCCCTTGACGAGGAGGCTTCTTGTTTTTATAGAGCTTAGATCATAAGAAATTCAACTTTCGCAGTCTGAAACAGTGAGCTATCCTTCCTCTGGTATAATCAGTGCAACTAGTAATTCATTGTAGCTTTGGGCACGATTCCAAGAATCAAGAGAGTAGAGACGTTTTAACTTTTAATTGCTCATTTGAACAAATTCTGAATTCATTCAGGCGATAAGAGGTGCTCTAATCCCCCGGATGAGCAAGATTAGAATTTGTTCAGGCAATAAGAGATGCTCTAATCCCCCGAATAAACAAAAATCGGGTTTGTCCGGGCATATAGAGATCTTAACCAACATCTGAAACACTTACCTTATTCAATTTCGCGCAGTTAAGCTGTCCGTTTAGCGAATATTATCCAGTGGAAGAGAAAGTGATTTTAAAATAATTATTTTTTCTAAAGTAAATAGGTCATTCAATATAGTTGGGTTATACCATAATTAGGAAGAGAGACGACGCATGCAATTACAGCAAAAGAATTGGAAAAAATATGACCATTGGGGCTGGAAAGAATTCGTATTACTAATGCTAGTTGAATTTGGATTGATACTTGGAGTGGTCAAGCCTTTTATTCAACCAATTGGCGAGTTTGTGAGTTGTCTAAGGTTGAGGGTTGCCACATCTACTAATTTTGACCGAAGAGTGAAACTTTACATTGACGGAAACGTTAGAAAGGAAGCGTACATCAAGGAAAGTTTATCATCTGAATAAAATAATAACAAGGAGCTCTTGGTCGTGAAAAAATTTTAATGGACTTATTTATGTTAATTCTAGCTATAGCTGTGATTTTAATCGCGGCGAGACATCCGACGGGTCCTAATACTGTTTCGTATGATGAACCACTTGGTTTGTGGTTGTCCATTGGAATGGCTGTTATTCTTTTTTTACCGGGGCTTATTCTAGCTTTATTCAATAATCGGACTGCAAACATTATATTTATCGTATTTCAAGCAATTGTAGCAATTGCATTTCTAGGGATTGTACCAATTGGGTTTATTTTCCAGAAAAGTATTGGAGTAAGTGTCGTTGCAATTCTAGGTGTGCTAATCAGTATTGCGTGCATTGTAATAACAGCAAGAAGCAGTTTGAAAAGAGAAGTTAAAGCTCTAAATATAAACTAGGGAAAAATATACAAGGGGAACTCTTAATGCAAAAGAAACTGATATTTATTAGTCTCATTACCGTTGTCGTGATAATTGCAGCTATTCCAGCTGGTTTTCTTTATGTACTAAATAATGGAAACCCATATACGAAATATATTGCGAATAAGCACGTGCCAGCTTACCTTGAGGAGCAAGGCTATACTGATAGAGAAATCGCTGACGCACATTATGTAGAGCCGAAGCATTTGATTAATAGAGATTTTTATCACGGGCATTATATGGTTGTTTTCAAGGATGAACGAGATATAACTTATTATTATGGAGTAACGAAAAAAGGGGAAAGAGGTAAAGCAGTTTTGCGAGAAAGATATTCTTCTTCCAAATGGTGTTACTGATATTTTTGAAGAAGCTACGAAATATAGTGAAAAAGAATGCCACCATTCACTTGATAATAGATAAGGATAGAACATATTTCACATCAAGTTAATTGAAATAGAGAATTGTGGTATTAGACTAGTGAGGAAAACCAGATGTTATGAATAAACTAGCTTCTGGATTCTTTGAACTAATTTACGAAACAATGGAAGGGGAGAATCAGTTGGAACTTGGAAAGGAATATTTGAAAATCGTAATTGATAGGTTTCAAAGCGTAAAAATCCTAGGGGACAAAACGATAAATCAGTTATCAGAACAGGAATTACATTGGAGTTATAATAGCGAGTCGAATAGCATTGCTGTTATTGTTAAGCATGTAAGTGGAAATATGGTTTCAAGATGGAGCGACTTTCTAACGACAGACGGTGAAAAAGCTGACAGGAACCGTGAGCAAGAATTCATAGATGACATTTCGAGGAAATTAGACATCATTACTTACTGGGAAAAGGGCTGGAAAGTTTTATTCGATACCCTTCATGGCTTAGACGAGTTGGATTTAATGAAGAATATATCTATTCGGGGAGAAAATCATTTGGTTATGGAAGCGATCGAAAGACAAGTAGCACATTATGCATATCATGTTGGCCAAATTGTCTATATCGGTAAGCAATTGAAAGGGGAAAACTGGAAAAGTTTAAGCATTCCTAGAGGAAAGTCAGAGGAATATTTAAAGGAAATGCTTAAAAAGCAAAAAAGAAGTTAACCTCTATAACTTTTAATTATCTCTTTATATAATAATTATATATTTTATTTATTTACCAATTTTTAGTAAAGTTAAACTAGCGGTTGATAATGAAAAATACGGAGGAATTCACATGATTATTGGTCTGCATCATGTTCAAATTACAATATCAAAGGGCATGGAAACGGAAGCGAAAAAATTTTATTGCAATGTCTTAGGATTACCTGAAATTGAAAAGCCGGAATCTCTGCAAGGGCGCGGGGGATTTTGGCTAAAAGTAGGGGACAAAGAGATACATGTTGGAACAGAAGAGGACTTCGATCGAACAAAAACAAAAGCTCATGTAGCTTACCAAGTGAAGGATATCACATATTGGAGAAGGGTTTTAGAAGAGAATGGTGTCGAAATTATAGAATCCATACCAATCCCCAATTATGAGCGGTTTGAATTTAGAGATCCTTTCGGTAATAGGGTGGAGATGCTGCAGGAAATTTCGCATGAAGGAGAGTTAAATTATTGAAGAATCCATCCATTTAATTGAGAATTGTTATCATTTAGTGTATATTAAATGGTAACAATCCAGATTATGGAGTGAGGAGAATAAGTCATGCAAATATATTGGACTAAAATAAATAATATTATAGAAGAAACACCAGAGGTTAAAACCTACCATGTCGATTGCCCGGAAGGTCTAACATGGGAAGAAGGAGCCCATATTCACTTGGCACTGGAAGGATTTAATGCGGGAGATAAGCCAAACCGCAGTTTAATTCGCCACATGTCCATATCCACTTTACCTCATGAAGCTTCTATCGGTATTACTACACGCATTAGAGAGCAGTGTTCGGAGTTTAAAGCGAATTTAAGAGCGCT
Organism: Oceanobacillus sp. HCA-5259; assembly: GCF_037892815.1. Classification (NCBI taxonomy): domain Bacteria; kingdom Bacillati; phylum Bacillota; class Bacilli; order Caryophanales; family Bacillaceae; genus Oceanobacillus; species Oceanobacillus sp. HCA-5259. The sequence continues at coordinate 9,245 of NZ_JBBKBV010000045.1, forward strand.
TGAAGTCGGCGATGAAGTTGCCATTTTTAAAATCCATTCGAATGTACCGCTAAAAAGAGAAGACAAAAATGTTTACCTGTTGTCATCAGGTGTCGGGTTGGCAACTTTCAGACCGCTTGTACTTGATTATTTCGACCGTTCTGACAACGTTAAACAAATCCATTCCTTAAACATCGATTCATCAAGAAATTTCCTATTCCCAGATATTTTTGCATCCGCCCCTGACAAGAAGTTCACATCACAGTTTGTCGATAACCGTGAAGATTACTATGGAGAGGTGAAAAATCTTGCTGAAGATAGGGATGGCCTTTTCTATGTTGTTGGCAGTGACGAATTCCTCAAGCAGAACATTGCAGTATTGCAAGAGCGGGGCATCAAGCCAGAACAGATTATGCTCGACAAACGTGAACAACAATTGCCTGAGTTTTTATCACGTATTAACGGTCTGTAATTCCCCCGCCTCTATACATGGAAGGAAGCCCAAGATGTGAAGGTTGGGGATATACAGTCCGTAAATACCTGATTCTGTTCAACTAACATTCAGTGGGGGGGTAAGGAATTCCCCACTGAATGAAGTTTCACTTTATCAGTTGATTTGCCAGTTTAGGAAGTTCATTCATTCACTATGCGTGAGTTCCCTTGGCTAGGATAGTTGGTGATTAGCATTAAAAAACAGGGCTTGGGGATTTTATCTCCAAGTCCTGTTTCCAGCTCTATTACAATTCTTTCGCAAACTCCAAAAAGTAATCCAGCGCTTGCTGATTGCCTAGCGAACCTTTATTTACAACGCTTTCCGCTGGTTGACCCATCAGAATCTTCTTTACAGGTACTTCTAGCTTTTTACCATTTAATGTTTTCGGCAAGTCTGGTGCTGCATAGATACCTGTTGGAACATGACGCGGTGAGCAATAATCCCGAATCTGTTTCTTAATACTTGTCTTTAACTCATCCGTGAGCTCGTATCCTTCTTTTAAGACGATAAATAATGGGGTATGGGAATCCCCGGAAGGTGACGGGATATCGACGATTAAGCTGTCTTCAATTTCTGGGATCTTATCAACAGCACGATAAATTTCACTCGTACCAATCCGGATGCCCCCCCGATTGATTGTTGCATCCGAGCGTCCATAAATGACACAAGTTCCCCGGTCTGTCACTTTGATATAATCTCCGTGACTCCAGATTCCATCATACAAGTCAAAATAACTTTCATAGAGACGCGTTCCATCTGTATCATCCCAGAAGAAAATAGGCATCGCTGGGAAAGGTTCGGTTAGCACAAGTTCCCCGACTTCATCAATATGGGCATGGCCAGCTTCATCAAAACTTTCCACTTTTGCACCGAGACCACGGCATTGCAATTCCCCGGCATAGACTGGTAAAACAGGTGCTCCAATAACGAAGGCTGTACAAACATCGGTGCCGCCACTGACGGAAGCAATCCAGAGATCCTCTTTCACGTTATCATAGGACCATTTGAAACCTTCAGGCGGAAGAGGGGAGCCAGTCGAGCTAATATTCTGTAATGCGCTTAGGTCAAATTTCTCTTTCGGCTTAAGATCTTCTTTCATGCATGCTGTGATGTAGCTTGCACTTGTTCCGAAGAGGTTCATATTCGTATCTTGTGCAAGCTTCCAAAGCGTATCGGTGGATGGATATGCAGGATTTCCGTCATAAAGTATGATCGTTGTTCCCGTCAGCAAGCCGCCGATTAGGAAATTCCACATCATCCAGCCTGTTGTTGTGAACCAGAAGAAGCGATCATCCTCACCTAAGTCACAATGGAAGGTGAGCGCCTTCAAATGTTCGATTAACATACCGCCTTGACTATGTACGATTGGTTTGGGCTTTCCAGTCGTGCCGGAAGAGAATAAGATCCAAAGCGGTTCATTGAATTCGACGTGTTCAAACGTTAAGCCTTTTGTTTCTGTATTTTCTGTAGCCTTTTCCCAGCTAATTGTTTTTTTCAGCTTGCTAAAGTCAGCATCGGTTTGTAAATAAGGTATCGTGATGGTTGCTTCAAGAGAAGGGATTTCCGATTGAATCGATTGGACAGTCTCCAGTCGGTCGAACTCTTTCCCGCCATAACGGTAGCCATCTACGGTGAACATAACTTTTGGTTCGATTTGTTTAAAGCGGTCTATGACACTTTGCGTTCCGAAGTCAGGTGACGCGCTGGACCAGATTGCTCCTATGCTTGCGGTTGCAAGGAAGGCGACAACGGTTTCATAGTTATTGGCGCTGTAGCTAACGACTCGATCCCCTTTTTGCACACCGAGTTTCTTCAATGTTTGTTGGATGGCTAAGGTGTCCTCGTACAACTTCCCCCAGCTCACTTCTCTAAGTTCAGGTCGTACTTCGGATGTATGGATAATTGCCGTTTTCTCTGAATCTCTATTTCTAAAAACATGTTCCGTATAATTGATTTTAGCACCTTCAAACCATTTCGCACCGGGCATTTTCCGTGCAGAGAGGACGGATCGATAAGGGGTGCTTGATTCGATATCAAAGTATTCCCACATCGCTTCCCAGAATGCTTCCAGTTCGGATACGGACCAATCCCATAGTTTGTCATAGCTATCAAATGAAAGGTTGCGATTTTGTTGCAGCCAGACCATGAAGTGGTTCAGATTGCTGTTTTCTTTTCTCTCTTGTGTTGGTTCCCATAATAATGTGCCTTCTTGAATGCGCTCCATCTGACGACCTCCTTATAGTTGCGTGAATTACTATCATTATATGAAAACGCTTGCTGTGTGTAAAGGAAACCTTCTATATAGGATAGGAAGAGGATGATTGCCCCTTAAACACAATCTGTCACCCGAGAAGTTGATTTAAGGCAGTAATATTTTCCATTAAAAACCTTTTGTTTTTTTCCAATCCTCGTCGTTTGCACCAGCCGATACTGTTAAAAGCATCGGTGAAGCGATAAAATGGCAGTACGATTTCTAAATTAACTAAGGGCCTTACACTGTTATATCCATTTGTATATGCTTGCAATAATTTTTCATCATAGCTTAAATAATCCCGGTACAATTTAGTAAAATCCACTTCTGTAGCTCCAAATCTCACACTTTCAAAATCGATTATTCCAGAAACGTTTCCATTATTAATTATTATATTTGCCGGTCGAAAATCCATATGAATAAAACTTGGGCCATCGGGTTTCGGCAGCTGATTTTTCATGAACTCAAATTTGTTTAGAGCCTTTTTAAATAAATGATCATCTATTATTTCTTTTACATCCTCTGCAAAACTGTAAAATTGTTTTTCAATAAACAAGGGCCAATTAGCAAATTCGTTTTGAACCGTATGTAATGGATGTGGTGGCTCGATGCCATGCATGGATGCATGTACAACACCAACTTGATAGGCTGTTGCTTGGGAATCGTTTTCCGACAGGGGCTGTCCCTTTAATGCAGATAACAAAAGAGCGCCCGGTATTTCCTCATCACCGGACCAAGAATCCAATAATTCCGGCATGGGGATGATTCCTTTTAAAATGTGATAAGCTTCCAGTTCCCTTTGGAATTTTAAGTTGGAATAAGGAATCTTTAAGAAAACATACTCATTATTTGATAATTGACATCGATAGACAGTAGAACTGTGTGAATCATCTACCTCATGAATCGTATCTAATTGTAAGTCAAATTGTTGAATGATACGCTGTAACATAATATTTCCCTCGCTCCCTATGTTCAGATTAGTTATTGATTAACTTCTTAACCCACTGAATACCCTCCTCGACAAAAGCTTTGGTAGGCTTGGAATGTGGGGTATGCTCGAAAACAAAAAATACATCGGGACTTTTAGCTAGCTGTTTGATTAGTTCTTTTACTTGAAAATGGGAATGGTCAGCTTCGTATGACGGGTGGACTGGTATCCATATATACTTCTCGCCACGGAACTCCACGTGATGTAAGTGAACGACTTTAATATGATCCCGCCATTTCTTCACATAGTTTAAAGCAGCGCTGCCGGTAGCGAGTAAGTAATCGCCAACGTCAATACATAGTCTAATCCCATATTTGTTCCAAGTCTCGAGAGGGAACCGGTCCAATGCTTGAATGCCAAAGGGAGAGCGGTTATGGCCCAGTTTCGGTTCACAGACGATCGGAATGGCATACCTTTCCTGAAGCTGATGAAATTTTTTCAGTCCGCTTTCAATAATATCTACTGTATCTGTATCCTTTTCTTCTTTAAAATATGGGAAGTGGACTAAAATATACGCTGCACCTAATCGGGCCATAGCCTCAACCTCAGATTCAAACTGTTCCCAAGCTTCCTCTGGTTCAAATTGCACCTTCTCCACTAGATCGTATTTACTCATGTGTCTAAGTAATGGTGAGTGGATACCATATGTTATGTTTTCTTGTCTCTTAAAATGTAAGAATTGGTGGAAAGCTGCTTCATCTGGAAATTCCCCGATTTCAATATGGTTGATCATTTCATAGGTGAACAAGTCTCGTAGCTTGCTGGGGTCGGATAAAATCACACTTCCGGAAAGTCCGATGGAATGGGCCATATCGCAAATACCTCCTTTTAGGGATTAAATACACCAAAGAAATCTTAAAAATCACTCTAACTTCTGATCAGCCAATAGTACAAATTCAAATCCTGCTGCTTGTAAAAGAGGAACTGCGGTACGCACACCCTCGGCTGTTCCGCTATTTGGCTGGTTCATATGCAACAACGCAATCGATCCTGCCTCAGCATCAAGTAAAGCATGTTCCACTTCCGCAGCAGAATACGTCGCGCCCGCATCTCCTAAAATATCAAAATTTACAATTTCATATCCTAAGTCGTTGGCAAGTTCCACAGCAATCTCATCATAAATGGCTGTTCCGGAGCGGAAGAGATTCATGTCACGTCCGGTTAACTCCTTTATGGTATCGTGATTGCCCATGATTTCAGCAAAAACCTCTTCCGCTGAATTCGTGCCCGGAATTCCCCAGGCCTCAGCCCCATCAACAGAAAGAGGAGCGTGGGTCGTTCCGTGGTTTTCGATTTGGAAAAGCGGATCATTTGCGAGCTCCAGGAAAGTCTCTTCGTTGTCTGAGATCCAGCGTTTATTTACAAATAACGTAGCGGGAATTTCATCGTCACGTAGAAATGTAATCAATGCTTCGTCATAACCGTTGCCGAAGTCGCCACCGCATGCGTCAAACGTCAGAGCAATTTCTTTTTTATCTGTAACGAATCGCGTTTTCACTCCTATGACATTTTCTCCCCATTCGTTAGGCTCGCGCTCATACGCTGTTAAATCAATCTCTGACTCTAGTTGTTCTTTAAATTTCACGTTTTGCACGATCCCTGCCACTTTTTTAGGTTCAGAAATGGTAGGTTCATTGCAACCCACGAGAAAAATTAAGCTTATAAGTAATATGATATATCTCATTCCATTAACCTCATATCTTCTTTTTTTATTTTGACAAAATTGAGGGAGTTCATTATGTTTTATCTAAAGTATAATTAACGTCTACCAGTATAACAAGGAGAGGATGGAATGAAAAAAGTATATGGTTTTACAGTGGACGATGAAACGCGTTGTACTCACTACCAAACGAAAAAAGACATTATCGCTATCAAATTCAAGTGCTGCGATAAATACTACCCATGCTACAAATGCCATGCAGAAGCGGAAGATCACAAGCCGATATTATGGGAAAGGACGGAATACGATGAAAAAGCTGTGCTATGCGGTGTCTGTTGTAAGGAGCATACGATTGATGAATATTTGCACACGGATCGCTGCTTAAGGTGCGCATCTCTATTTAATGAAGCTTGCGAATACCATTATCATTTGTATTGGAAACGGTAGTAGAATAAATGCTAGTCTTTAATATCGGACAAAGGAGGTTGAACAAATGGCTATAAGTAATGAAGAATTATATACTAACTATTGATAACCGTGGCGGTATATATAAATAATTTGAAGAATGTTAATGAAGAATGAGTACTTTTTCAAGGACTACTTTATATTGTGACACTAGTTTCATGAAGGTTACTAACACTATATTACTTTTCCAATCAAAAAACTCCTAAAGCCTCCTCATACCTCTTACCAGCTTTAGGAGTTCATTTTAATCTTTTTTCGAAACAGCCTGTGTCATCTGATGCCACACCGATCCCTTCGCTTCCTCGCCGCCTTTAATTCGCTCCAAGGCGAGTTGCACTTGCATGCGTACTTCAAATTCTGGATCATTGACCTTTGCTTCAAGGGCAGGAATGGCACGTTCGTCCCCGACTTCATAAAGGAACATGGCACCTCTCCAGCGAACGATCTGACTTTTATCATCCAATGTTTTAATCATTTCTGGGATTGCTTCTGTAAACCCAAGGTCGGATAGACAATCTCCTGCTGTTCGCCTTACGTTCACTGCCTTGTCTTTTAGTGCTTTATACAGTGATGGCAGCACTTCCGGTTCTTCAATCATGCCAAGGTAAGCAGTTGCGAGTCTCCGGACAGATGCCTTTGCATCATCCAACGCTTTATCTAACAGCGGAAGATGCTTAAGCGTTGGTTCAATAATTTTATCGAGTGCTGCATAACGCACTTTCCAATCGGGATCATCCAGTACCTCTAATGGTATGTTATCATCTGAGTCACGTTCCAGTTCCGAAGCGTCGCGATCCTCAATAGCAAGTTCAACAAGCTGATTGAGCTTTTCCTTATCATGGGTAGCAATCAGTTCTTCCACTACTTCTTTACCAATTTCATCACTTTTTCCGTAACGGGGATCCTGTTCAACCCATTTACGTTCGAAAATGAAATTTTCCGACGCCGCAGTTGCTTTCATGATTGCTTCTTGGAATTCTTCCGGAAGGCCGAAACGTTTCTCATCATCGCCTTCTTCTAGCTTTACTTGGATTGGAATACCACGGAAAAATTGGACGAACACGTTTATTTCCCCGAAATCTTGTGTCGGTTCGCTTGCATCTTCCATATGTAAGTCCTCGACAGTTTCTTCCGACCCAAACACTTCACGCACTTGAGGAAGGAGTTCTTCCCAAGGAACTTTCGGAGCTCGTGCTAGTGCAATGAAATCAACGACACGATAAATATTTTTAACACCTCCAATTTGAAAGAGCTCTTTCACATATTCAGGAGCATTTGTTAAGTCATCACCAGCTTTATAATTATAATTTTCACCAGCTGGAAGTTCCTCACTCACATTGATTTTCATGGAGTGGGGGCTTGGCGTCGGTTCAATTGAAGTAATTCTCACCGTAAAAAACCTCCTAAGACTTCCCGTTGTATAAGAAACTATGAAATAAAAATGCTATGGCAACTTAGGTATCTAGGGCTAGCCGCGTCCGGCTCAGCGCCCAGCAACTATCAAACTTCACACTCCTCCAATCGATAAGTCAACATCAACTCAAAGAGAAAAGGAAGGCCGACTAAGAACGGGCCAAGGTCCAACATCGGCATACCCCTAAAGGGGCATGTTTCCTTTATCTCATTCCGGTAAAAGGGAAGTTTGTACGTTGCTACGACGCACAGGATGTGCTAGTACAGGCGTTGCGACAGGACGTCGCGTACTTAGCCTGTAAGGGCGCTTACGCCTTTGCTTCTCGTTTACCGGAACCAGTTTTTAATTTTTGAACGCAGGGTTTCTTCTTTTTTCTCTTCCTCATTTTCTTCTTCTGGTTCTTCTTCTTTTATGAAGATTTCTTCTTTATCAATGGCGTAATCATACGTTAAAACAGCGCCAATATCGGTAGAATTTTCTTCGTTGGTGATTGTAGTATAAGGGATGTTGTACTTTGTGGCGAGTGCTTTTTCCTCTGTTAGAAATCGGTAGGCAACATGTCCATTCATAATGAGCCTAGTACCGGGATGTTGCTGCATCGCCTCTTCTAATTTTTCGAGTCCGGAGTCACTCATGACTTGACCGATTGTAAGGGCAATGACAACCCGTTCGCGCAAGGTACCGAGAAACCGGATTCTTTCATCTTCTTTTGGAAGACGGATACCGTGTATCCCTTCTGTTATATAGTCATCTACATTTTTTTTGCTCATTGTTAATCATCCTTTAGAAGATGTTTTCTTACTTTAAATGTACGTGAATCATGACTAAAAATCAACTAAAGGCAGTTCTACCTGCGATCTTTTCCAAATGAAAAATCAGGTCTCCACCATGTGAAGACCTGAAGTTTGTCATTTATTCTTAATTCTTCGGATGGCTGCTCGATCCCTTGCTTGAGCTTCCCAGTCGTCCGCGTCGGCAAACTCATCGGAAAATTCGACATCCATTCCGTCGCTATATTTTAATTGGTGCTTCGGTGTTTGACCTAATGCAGCATTCTTCCTTCTCTTGTGTTCATCTCTACCCATGATAAGTCTCCTTTACGTTTAATGAGGCATTTGTCCTTGAACTTTACCAAAGCTGTTTATATAATTTTGCATGTCTTCTTGTTTCAGTTGTGGTACCTGATAATATTTATTTTTGTTTTGGTAAAGGAAAATTTCGTATGCCATTTCAATGAGGTTCGGGATACTGTCAGCAAATACACGGCGCAGGACTGGATTTGTTGCTTCCAGTGCTGTCGTTGTGAAGTGGGACGCACAGCCCTTTAAATGTCCCATCATAAAACTGGAGTAACAAGCGTCATTGATTTCATTCATCGATTGGGCAGGAGTCTTCGGTTGGCTTGGTTCCATGCCATAGGTTGTATCATTTCCATATGGCATATTATACGTTTGTGTTTTTACAGCTGGCTCCTGACCGGTTTGCAGGGCATCTATAATCGTATTGTACATTTGAGTCAAATACGATTTCTGTCTGGAAAGAAGTTGCTTTAATTCTGGGTCTTGAATATGCTGTTCGTATATGACAGAATGTTCAAGCGCGCCGACTAAGCCATCAATCGCCTCATGAGAATCAAAAAGCTCATGTCCTCCATGACTTACTTGGGCCGGCATTTGGGATGATTCGTTAAAATTTTGATTTTGTTGTTGATTGAACAATTGGATGACCTCCTTCATATGATCGGTATTATTTTCTTCTGATTGAGGAATGTTATGCATGATAAATTTTATCCAAGCGATTTGTGTTCGATTTTTCACGGGAATCATTTGTAATTCCCCCGCCTAAAAAAGAAGTAATCTTTTTTAAGCAGGAGCTAACGGACGCTAACCCCCTGATTGATCTAACTAACATTCCGTGAGAAAAGTACAAAGCTTCAATTAAATGAGTTTCATTTTATACAGGTTACTTGAAATTTTGTTATGATGGGGATAGTTGAAGAATAAGGGGGAAGATGTACCGTGAAGGAAAAGCAACCGATCCAGTTGGATGAACGGATTTCGTTGATTGATGGGTTTGATATGGACATACCAAGCAGGACAGGTACATATGTCATTCAGGAAAAGGAATTGACATTGATTGAGGTGGGGCCGAGTCCGTCGGTGAAATATATTAAGCGCGGGCTTGAAAACTTAAGTAGATCCCTTGCGGAAGTGAGGTATATTATTGTTACCCATGTTCACCTCGATCATGCGGGTGGCGCAGGCTTTTTACTTCAGCAATGTCCAAATGCGACGTTGATTGTCCATCCACGCGGCGGGAGACATTTGATCGATCCGACGAAGCTTGCGGCAGGTGCGCGGGCGATTTATGGTGAAAGTTTCTCGGAAATTTATGATCCGATTGTTCCGGTTCCGGCGGATAGAGTAGTTGAGAAATCTGAAGGTGACACGCTTGATATTGGACCGAATTGCACATTGGAATTTTGGGACACACCGGGACATGCGAAACACCACTTCAGCATTTTTGATCCGGTAAGTAATGGAATGTTCACAGGGGATACAGCGGGAGTCCGTTATGAATTATTACTGCAAGATGGGGTGGAGTTATACTTACCAACGACATCACCAAACCATTTCAATCCGAATGATATGCATGCTTCAATTAATCGCTTTGCGGAAAAAGATGTCGACCGAATTTACTTCGGTCATTTCGGTATGACGGAAAATCCAAAGGAAGCGTTGAAGCAAGTGGCACAGTGGCTGGATATTTATGTGGAAATCGCGGAAGAAGTTGTAGATGAAGGCGGCGACTATAATGAAATCGCTCGCAGAATTATGAAAAGGGTAAAGGAACATTTAAGAGGTCTAGGCATCCAGGATGACCATGAGGTGTACATTATTATTAACTTGGATGTACAGATTAGTGCGCTAGGGATGATTGATTATTTTCAGAAGATAAAGCAGTAAGGATAAATAAGGAAAGCGGGTGGATTGGGACAAGTTCCTGGTTCACCCTTTTTGAGCGGATGCTCCTAAATTAAAAGTGATCACGGGAGCTCGAATACTCCGTGATGAATTAGCAAAGAATAATCTTTAAAGAGAAGGAGATTATTCTTTATGCTTGGACTTATTATTGCCATCATTGTGTTAAACATGGGTGCATTTTTATGGGTGAAGCGACTCGCTAAAAGTCATATCGTTCACATCTGTGTTTTTATTATCCTTTTTCACTTATCAGTTGATCTCTTTTTGAGTGTGAAATACGGGGCATATTGGTATTTCGACAGGGGACTTCAATGGTTGGATGTTCTTCCGGTTGCTCTGTTATCCCCGCCAGCTGCTCTTCTATTTTTAAATGGATATCCAACTCAAAGCTCTCGATTCAAGCGCGTACTATATATTCTGCTCTGGTCCCTAATCATTACGGTTTTTGAAGCTTTAACCATGCTGCCTGGACCATGGGGATTCTTTCATCATGGTTGGTGGAAATTGACATATTCCGCTCTCGTTTATCCCATATTATTCTGCATAATATTGCTTTATTATAAATGGATCCGTGGAATCGACGAGAGCAAGGGGTTTGATCATTTCCCTGAGGAGCCACGAAAATGAACAATTATAATAATGATAATACAGCGAGACGTTATAAAGCGCATGTTAGTTTATATAGCACTACGCAACTTCATCTGAGAAATCCTTATATTAATGCCTGGTGGTCTGCTGCGTTCCCAGGGTGTGGCCATTTACTCTTATCCAAGTACCTGAGAGGGTATTCCTTTTTCTTCTGGGAGATTATCGTGAATAATATGTCTCATTTGAACCTGGCTATTGTGTATTCTTTTACCGGTAACTTTCAGATGGCAAGGGAGGTTCTCGAGCCAAGAGTACTTCTTTTATACTTACCGGTCTATATTTTCGCTATATGGGATAGTTACCGAACAACAGTAGATCTGAATAAGATTTTCATATTAGCTGAACGTGAAAATGCCAGCTTTAATTCTTATGCCATTGGCTCTGTAGGAATTAATTATTTGGATAAAAGAAGTCCATTGATGGCGGTATTATGGTCTATTTTCACCCCGGGATTGGGGCAATTATATATACACCGGGGGTTAACAGCTGCTCTTATGCTAATTTTTTCTATCATTTTTGTTTATTATTCGAATGCACTTATTGCTGTCCATTTCCTTTTCCTAGGAGAAATTAAACAGGCGACAGCATCACTTAACCCGCAATGGTTTTTATTTATTCCTTCGTATTTCTCGTTTGCCGTGTATGATGCTTATGTGAATACAGTGGAAAATAACAAGTTGTTTGAAAGCGAACAACGAAAATTTCTCCAGCAAAATTATCAACAATCTCCGTTTAAAATTCCAGATCTTACGAGGTGAAATAGATTGCAAATTTTTTCTACATTTGAGCATTCAATATATCTTGAACTAGTGATCACCGCAATCGAGGAAATGGGAATACGTAGTGAAAATATTCTTGCGGTACCACTGATAAACCGGATGCAAGAAAGAAAACTACTCGATACACTTCACCGAGCAGATGGTATTAGTTTATTTGATAAGGCGGCCGCAATTGGAACAGCATTTTCTGTAATTGGAACAAGTATCGGCTTTGTATTGGAGTGGGGCCCGATTTTTTGGGGATTAATTTATGGGGCAATCGGATTTATGATTGGATTTATAATTGATTATATTCTTAATAAGGTTGTATATAAAAGAAAAAGGGTTTCGAGGGGAAAGTATGCTGAAGTAATACTAGTGATTAATTGTCCGGATGACCTAGTGGAGAGAGTTGAAGGGCTGCTATGGGATCACCTTGCTTTAGGGGTGGCTAAATTAAAAATGTGATTTTTACTAAATAACAGTGTGAATTTATAAGGATGAGATTATTGTATGATGATCTTATTTCTTCGTTATTCATTTTTAAGATCATTCAATTTTTGCAGCCTGTAGAAGTCGGGCGAGGGTAAATCTTAAATCGTCCCCGTTTGAACCAGATTTGAGGGTTCGGGCAAATTAGGTGCTGTAATCATCCGTTAGAGCTGGATTCGAATTCGTTTGAGTGAATAAAAGTGCTCTAATCGCCTGTTTATTCCGGTCTCTAGTTCGTTCGGGATTTATGAAGTCTATCAGTGAAAAAATTGTGTGAAATAACAAATAAAATTTAAGGTATTATGATATTATTTATGAATAGAGTGCAACTAAGAAAGGAACTAGCTCTCCATACAGAATTTAGATGTTAGGGGATATGTATGAAAGGGGGGACAAGAATACTTATTTTTAGGAAGTTAACTACGACTTTTGTTACGACTTCGCTTCTTTCCATTTTTTTCGCTCTTTTCACGATCAATTTTGGCTCTGAAATGGAATATAATCAAGGAAATCAGTTCCTCGGTTGGTTCTATGTTTATACAATGTATATCGGATTAATCATCCTTTTATATGGAAATATTGTATCCGTGGTGATTGAACTTTTACAGAGAAAGTGGTTTCAACAGTATGATTGGTTGTATGTAATGCTTCTTGGCTTATTTGGATTAGCCAATGGTATCCTGTTTCATAATCTATTGGCCGCTTTGTATGGAATGATGGCTGCGATTCTCTATGGGATTATCGATAAATGGTTACAGGGCAGAAGGAAAAAGGCAAAAGGTATGAAAGCCGCCTTCCTTATACCAATCGCTACCATTGTTATTTGCTGGGGTTATTTACAGATTATCTCACCTCCCCTGCCACCATTTACAGAGGAAGATGCCATTCTCGAGGCAACTTCTGATGAAGATTCAATTACGGAAGGCTTCCCTAAGTTTGTTGGAAAGTGGGAAGAAAGAATTGAGGATTATCGCGTTATAAAAGAAACGAGTGTAGAAGAAATTGGCAAAGAAACGTATCTCGTTACCTTCACGGAAACGTGGGAGAAAGGAGAGGAAAGGGATACGTGGTCGTTTGCTTATAAAGTGGATAGGAACAGTTTAAGTGCTCAAGGTCTGCAGGGTGGTTTTAAAGAGGATTTGTGAGAAGATTGACGTAAATTCATTCGATGAATGCTTTGACAAAAATCTGCGTAATGCTTTAGGTTCAAATTACCGAATCAATGTATAAACTTGGGAATATGGCCAAGCGTTTCTATTAAGTGACCTTGAATCACTGAACTACATGATACAGAAGTTGTTAGGTCAGTCTTGAAGTAACCGAGCTTGAATAAGCGTGGAAACAAATTGGCTCAAGTGTCTATGCACCATTTATGAATGTTTTCTCATTGCCCTACTTGTTATCCCTGAAATTCATATAACGAATCGAGGCACTGCTGATATAACGAATTTTGAGTTGATTAAAACGAATATTTATTAAAAAAGCCATTTTGACTAATAAATTATCAAAATGGCTTTTTCCTTTAAAAATGAATGAGGATATAATAACGTTTGTTATTTGTTTAACATTTCCGCGTCCAACTCCAGCATAATCGGACAATGGTCACTCCCCATCACATCCGGATGTGCCACGGACTGAACAAGAGCGTTTTTTAGCCGCTCCGAAACGATGAAGTAATCGATCCGCCAGCCAATGTTCCGCTCCCGAACCGTCTTCATGTACGACCACCAGGTATAGATCCCTTCCGTATCCGGGTGGAAGTACCGCAATGTATCAATGAAACCATTGGACAGGATTCGCGTCATTTTACTCCGTTCCTCTACTGTAAAGCCGGAGTTACCTTTATTCGTCTTAAAGTTTCTAATATCGATATCTTCATGCGCAACGTTTAAATCGCCGCAATAGATGACTGGTTTTGAAGCATCAAGTTCACGCAGGTATTCAAATAGTTTATCTTCCCATTCAAGGCGCTCCTCAAGCCGTGTTAAATCACGCTTTGCATTTGGCGTGTACACATTAACGAGATAGAAATCTTCGTATTCGAGCGTGAGGATGCGACCTTCGATTTCCGAATCCTCACTACCAACTCCGTAACGGACGTTTATTGGTTTAACCTTCGTAAAAACAGCCGTCCCAGAATAGCCTTTCCGCTCGGCATAGTTCCAAAATTGATGATAGCCTTTTAAGTCCAAATCTATTTGATCAGCTTGTACTTTCGATTCCTGAATACAGAAGATGTCTGCATCTATCTCCTCGAAGTAATCCAGGAATCCTTTCCGGACACAAGCACGTATTCCATTCACATTCCATGAGACCAACTTCATTTTATATTAACTCCCTTTAATTCTAATCGTTTCATCTTGCATAAAGTTTATTGTAACATAAACCTCCGCGGCCGAGGGTTTAGGAGAAAGGGAAATATATTTTAAAAAAGAGATTGACAGTTACGTGTATTAAGCATATAATACAGCATATCGGATGTATTGCGTGCTTAATACGCTCTGTTTACACCTAGTGTACTAACTTCTTAATACACAATTATACCCTCAGTGTATTAAGTGTTTAATACATAAAAGGACATAAAAGATATTAACTTCAGGAAATGAGGAGGGTTATATTGAAGATTACGTTTAATAAACGGGATCCCGTTTACGTACAGGTCGTACAGCATTTCAAAGAGCAAATTGTGAGTGGCAAGTATGAGTTGGGACAAGAAATTCCATCCCGTCGCGAGCTGGCGAATCAGTTGAAAATTAATCCGAATACGGCACAACGAGCATATAAGGAAATGGAGGAAGCGGGCTTGATTTTTACAGAGGGAAATAATCCGAGTCGCATTACGAAGGATGAGCAAGTATTACGTGATCTTCGTACAGAGCTAATAGAAGGTGCAGTGGATCGCTTGATTGCGGCTGTTGAACCGGTTAATATTCCGATCGATGAATTGATTGGGCTAATTCAAGAGAAATATGAAGAACAGAGGAGGGGACAGGTTTGATCGAAGTGAAGAATGTGACGAAGAAATTTGGCAGGAAAAAAGTACTTCAAGGAGTCTCTTTCACAGCGAATAAGGGGGAGATCACTTGCCTGATTGGTGTGAATGGGGTCGGGAAAACAACGATTTTAAATGGTATTGTAAACCTCACACCTATGTCGAGTGGTGAAATTTTAATTGATGGCGAGAAGCTTACAAAGGAAACATATGAAAAAGTGGCTTTCATTCCAGATGCGATCACGATGCTCCCTCATATGCGAATCGAGGAAGCGATGCAATTTATGCAGGACTTTTACAATAGCTGGAACAATGAACGGGCGGAGGAATTATTACAGTTTTTTAAATTGAAAAAGGAAGATCGCATTTCAAGTCTATCGAAAGGGAATGTGGCAAAAGCGAATCTATTGTTAGGGCTTGCTCTTGATGTAGATTATTTATTAATGGATGAGCCTTTTTCCGGAATCGATATCTTCAGCCGGGAGCAAATTGCCGATGTATTCACGAGTCACTTAGTCGAGGACCGCGGTGTTATCATTACGACACATGAAATAAACGATATCGAACATATTATCGATAAAGTTGTACTCCTTGATGACGGGATTGTGTTTAAGGAATTCGAAACGGAAGAGATGCGGGAAGTGGAAGAAAAATCGGTAGTTGACGTGATGAGGGAGGTTTATCGCGGATGAATAATTATCTGAAGTTAGTGAATTTCGAGCTTGGCCGATTTATTAAGATTTATTTCATTCTTGCAGGAATTACGATTGCTTCTCAGCTAATCGCTACGGTGCTCGTTGCAAATAATTATATGAAGCTATTTAACGAAGAAATATATACGAACGGTATGACGACAGAGCAGTTCGTTGAGACTCACGGGGAGTTTAGTTTACTTCATGTGCAGTATTCTCAATTGTTTGATTTTCCCATCATTTTTGCTGCGGCAACCTTAATCATTTATTCCTTCTTCATCTGGTATCGGGATTGGTTGGGGAAGAATACGTTCATCTATCGGCTGCTCATGCTGCCGACAGCAAGAATCAATATATATTTAGCGAAGGCGAGTGCTATTTTTCTGATGGTGCTTGGGCTTGTCGCTTTGCAGGTTATTTTATTAAATGTAGAGTCTAATATTTTGAAATGGATGGTTCCCGCTAATTTGCGAGTGGATCTAGGAATTATGGAGTTTATCGGTAATGCAGTCGGTGGGTTTTCAGTGGGATTAATTATTCCGACGAGCTTCATTGAATTTTTAATCCATTATGGGGTTGGCTTTATGGTTGTGTTTATTTTGTTCACGGCAATTCTTTTTGAAAGAAGTTACCGGTTTAAAGGAATTGCGTATGGGATTGGTTATGCAATTATAGCGTTCGTTGTTTTTTTTGCGCCGTTTGTCGTGGAGATGATTTTAGGAAAAAGCTATTTATATCCAATCGAATTATTTATTCTTGAGGTTTTATTGTGGGTTGTTGTTACAGGGGTGAGCATTTGGGTCAGCAATTATTTATTGAATAAAAAGGTCACGGTATAGGAGGGGAGCTTTGTGAAGAGGTATTGGAAAATCGTAATTCTGCCACTTTTTATTGTTATAACATTTGGCGTTTTATATGTGCATCACGCAATTGCTAAGGAAAGTTTGCCGCAGATTGAGCTGGTGAATGTTTCAGGTAATGAAGAGAACAGGGAAGATATCATCGTTTACGGTGATTATGTGACATATGAGGGTTCCGTTTGGGAATCGTTTAGACTTAGTACAGATGGGGTTAAATATTCTAGGGATCAAAATTTCTTAGAACAATTTAATGCATTCTTCCAACCACAGGAAATGGAGCAGTTGATGAATGAAGAACGGAATTTTATGAGAGGGAAGGAAGAAGATCCAGCTCGATTTGTTGATGATGGGGAGCGGATAGCATATGCCGGACCATCAAATATTTACTTTGAGTCAAACGAACTTGAGGTGGATGTACTGGATAGAGAAAGTCGGGAAAGAAAATCGTTTAAGGTGGATATACCGGATAGTGAAAGAACGGATCACTCGTATGTAGAACAAGTACAGCTCCTTAATGATACACTTTATGTGGCAACTGTTAACTTTATTATGGAGGATAAGGAATTACATGTCTATGAAATTTCGCTGAGTGATGAAACAATTGAGGACCAGGGTGCCATTGTGAGTGATTCAGTTCATAGTTATTTTAATGTATTAAATGATGGTTTGGGGATTCAACAACAAGGATATCTCGTTGTTAGAGTGGAGGATATCGAATGGGATGAAGGTATGTATACTTCAGAGTTAGTTGGGGAAGAATACTTTATTTATGATTTAGAGACAAAAGAGAAGCAGGTCATTGAAGTTCCGGAAGAGTTTGCAACTGCAGAGGAAGAATACAGGACGACAGGGCAAGACTACATGGAGGAAGAGCAAGAATTGGATGAAGAAGTGATCTATCCGATGAACTATACGAGTATCGGAAAGGAAGAACTTTACTTTATAACTTTCACGTCTGATGGGCTGAAATACTATCCATATCATTTGAAAGAAAATAAGCCTGGTGAGGAAAAGGAAATCAGCTTTGACGAGAACATTTTAAGCGGGCTTTCCGGAGTTTACCCTAAAGGAGATCATCTGTATTTCCATAGTAATACAGGAGAAGATGGGAACCAGAAAAAATTGTTTAAGGTTGACCTCGAAAGTGGTGAAACCGTCTATGAGGGAGAAATCAAGCTTACCGATGTGCCGAAAGAGACGCATGCTTATAATGTAGAAATCTATTCAATCGAAGAAAAACGGTAAAGAGAAACGTGGCTTTAGCATTAGTCTAGAGCCACGTTTTTATATATTTTATCAAGCTTTTCCTCGAGTAAATCCATATGGACGATTCTTGCTTCCCGAATATATTCTTTCCCTTCCACAAACAATAAGAGAACGGGAATGGTGAAGATGGAAAAGCGCCCAGCCACTGCTTCCACATCATCTGCATTAATGTGAGCGGGATGAATCTGGGGATAGTTCTCCAGCAAGCTTTGCACCTTCGGGAGTAAGGCATGACAGACACTGCAGTTGGTTCGTGAAATATATAGGAAAGATAAGGGGTGGCAATTGATGAAGTCGTCAATTTCTCGAATGGAATGAAGCTCTTGGAATACGCGCATGCTATGACCTCCAAATGTAAGATTTATTTTATTATTATAACAGGGAAGTGTGCTTAAACCATGTTTAATGTTTATGTGGACTTAAAGCGGGAAAATGATTAGAAAAAAGAATCTGAGGTGAACGTAATGAATGATAAAGATAAAAGTTTTGAAAAAGTCCCAGAAAAGAAGCCGAAATGGAATGAAGAGCGCCGCAATGAGCTTGATGAATTCAAACAACAGCAGCATGTTGATGACATCCCTCTCGAAGATTTGAAAATCGAACAAGAAGATGAAAAAGACAAACACAAAACAAAAGACAACTCCCAAAGCGAACAAAAATATAAATAGCGGGACATGGGGTCAGAGCATTTGTCCCAGTTTGGGTCATCCGAGTTAAGGCGTAAATTCACATAACCAGTTCCAGTTGGTGCTAGTATTTGTTGAAGAGGGCAGTGATAGTCTGGATCAGTCCCCACAAGCAATAAGCTATTTTCGGAAAAGTTATTGACAAGCTCGCTCACTGCCCTTCAACGAAAAGAACTGATAACAGTCATCACTTCCCCGAATATTAAACACAAAAACGACCACTGACATATGAACATACATGTACTATTCACCGCTCCATTAGTACCCGAACAAGTACACCTAGGTCCTATTGAAACAGGAGGTATACGATTATGCCCGAAGCTATGATTATCCGATTGATTGTTACTGCGGTTGTGCTCGTAATCATTGTTGTTATTCTCATCCGCTTTCGAAACGGTAATTCAACGGAGGCGGGTCCTTCTGATTCGCTCGACATCATGAAAAGGCGTTACGAAGAAGGTGAGATTACGAAAGAAGATTATGAAGAAGCAAAAAGGCGTCGAGGGAAAAAATAAACTGGGACAGGGTCTCT
>NZ_JBBKBV010000046.1:0-25659 GCF_037892815.1 Oceanobacillus sp. HCA-5259
AGATAGGAACAAGGGGGATACATATGACAAAAGCAGTAATTCTAGACGGATATACATTAAATCCGGGTGATCTCGACTGGGCACCGCTTGAAAGATTAGCAGATTTCAAAATTTATGATCGGACTACATTCCATGCGGACGAAGCAGCTCTCATCATTGAAAGAGCGAAAGATGCGGAAGTTATTTTAACGAATAAAACACCGCTAACGAAAGAGATTCTTACCGAACTCCCGAAGCTTAAATATATTGGGGTTCTTGCGACAGGATTTAATGTCGTGGACGTGGAAGCGGCAAGAGAAAGAAACATTACGGTGACGAATATTCCAGACTATGGAACAGATACGGTTGCCCAAGCAGCCTTTGCGCTCTTGCTCGAACTCTGTCACTTTACGGGAGAACATAGTGATGCAGTGAAAAGGGGGGATTGGACAAACCAAGAGGATTTTTGTTTTTGGAATCATCCGATCATGGAACTTTCCGGGAAAACAATGGGAATTATCGGATACGGAAGAATTGGTCAAGTAACGTCCCGGATAGCAGAAGCGTGTGGCATGAAAATCCTTGCCTATAACCGTACAAAAGAGAAAGTGCCCTATACGGACAACATCCGTTATGCGCCCCTTGATGAGCTGTATAAGGAAGCAGATGTCATTATGCTGCATAGTCCATTAACTGAAAAGAATAAAGGTTTCATTAATAAAGAAACAATCGGCAAAATGAAAGACAGTGTCCTCATTATTAATACGGCAAGAGGCGGCTTGATTAATGAGCGGGACTTAGCGGACGCTTTAAATGACGGAAAAGTTGGCGGGGCAGGACTTGATGTCGTTTCAAAAGAACCGATTAGTGCCGATAATCCATTACTCGAAGCAAAAAATTGTATTATCACTCCACATATCGCTTGGGCAAGCTTGGAGGCACGAGAACGATTATTAAATATTGCCGCAGATAATCTGGAGAGTTTTTTGGAAGGTAAGGCAATTAATCTTGTAAATGATTAGTTGGAGAAGGAGCTAATCAGGAGAGTGTACTGATTAGCTTCTATTATCATAACGTTTAACGGTCTGTAATAACCCCCACTGAATGAGTTTCACTTTATATTATACTAAACCTAGTTGACAACTGGGGATAAGATGTATAAACTATCGTTTAACGCATATGATGAATAAGAGAAGGGGGAATTAAGATGACGACTACAAAACGAAGTGACCAGTTGACTACAATTTTTAAGGGATTAGAAGATAATTTTGATCAGATGAAAAACTGGAGAAGACATATGCACATGAATCCGGAGCTTTCATTTGAAGAAGTACATACGGCAAAATATATTGAAGAACAGCTAAATAATTTCGGTCTGGAAGTAAAGACACAAATCGGTGGGAAAAATGGATTAATCGGGATTTTGCAAGGAGATAAACCTGGGAAGACAATTGCACTTCGAGCAGATTTTGATGCGCTTCCAATCGATGATGAAAAAGATGTTTCATATAAATCGACGAAGCCAGGTATTATGCATGCTTGCGGTCACGATGGCCATACGTCGGCATTACTAGGGACTGCTGCAGTATTGAGTGAACATCGGGATAAGTTAAACGGTAATGTCATTTTTGTTTTCCAACCGGCAGAGGAACGGCCACCAGGGGGAGCTAAGTTCATGATTGAAGAAGGGATCCTGGATAACGTGGATTATGTATTTGGCGCACACTTGGCTTCAGAAATCCCATTAGGAAAGGTTGGCGTTGGTCCGGGGTTTCAAATGGCAGCTGTTGATAAATTTGAAATTAACATTCAAGGTCTCGGCGGGCATGGTGCAAGACCTCATGAAAGCATTGATTCCCTTGTGATTGGTACAAGTGTCATTGAGGCGTTGCAGAAAATTGTGAGCCGGAATATCGACCCGCTGAAATCAGCTGTCGTAACAATTGGCGTTTTTCAAGCAGGAAATGCCTTCAACGTTATCCCCGACAGTGCGAGGATTGAAGGAACAGTACGAACCTTTGATGCGGATGTACGCGATAAAGTTCAAGAGAAAATCAATTCCATTGTTGCAGGAATAACGAGTGCTTTCGATGCGACCTATGAAATTGATTACCTTCGCGGCTACCCGGCACTCTATAACCATGAAAAAGAGACAGCTATCGTTCGGGAAATTTTAAGTGAATCATTCAGTGAGGAAAATGTAACCGAACTTGAGCCAACAATGGGAGCAGAAGATTTTTCTTATTTTCTGGAGAAAAAGCCCGGAACTTATTTCCGAGTCGGTTCACGTAATGAAAATGAAGCGACACATTATCCGCATCACCATCCGAAGTTCGATTTTGATGAGCGGGCATTAGTTAATATCAGTAAATCTTTTGTACGGATTGTTTCTCATTATTTGATTGAGGAAACGGCGAATAAATAGTCTTACGATTTGGGAGCATACTCACGTATTAACGGTCTGTAGCACCCCCACCTCTAAACAAGAGGGAAAACCAAAATGTTAAGGTGGGGGATATACAGTCCGTAAATACCTGATTCTGTTCAACTAACATTCAGTGGGGGAAGGAATTCCCCACTGAATGAGTTTCACTTTATGAATTGGGTTAATCGGAGGAAATTCTGGTTAGCCCTTTTTCGCTCGGATGTTTATATAATCGAAAAAATGGAAGATTACTTAAATGACAGAACATTCAGGTGTATTATGATATAATATTAATAGAGGAAGATTCTTCAAAATTTCAGGTGAAGGGGGGGATAAAATGGGTAAATTCACCAAATCCCTTGGAATTGCTGGAGCAGCTCTTGGAGTAGCCTATTTATCAAAAAGCGAAAATAGGGAAAAGATGAAGAAATTAATCGGGTTGGATAAAGATTCCCAGTCCTATGTGAAAAAGCTAGGAAGACCCGGAGCTGTCGGAGCCGCAGATGATGCGAAAATGGTTGATGAAGGAGCTCTAACAAGCGTACAATACTACAATAAACTCCAAGAAGAAGAGGAAGAAGAGGAAGAGAAAAGTGAATAATAAGAAGTAGAAAA
The DNA here is from genome assembly GCF_037892815.1 of Oceanobacillus sp. HCA-5259. Classification (NCBI taxonomy): domain Bacteria; kingdom Bacillati; phylum Bacillota; class Bacilli; order Caryophanales; family Bacillaceae; genus Oceanobacillus; species Oceanobacillus sp. HCA-5259. The sequence continues at coordinate 3,020 of NZ_JBBKBV010000046.1, forward strand.
CACCAACAAACAGAAGAATTGCTTGTTGGTGTTTTTTGATTTTCTTTATTAAATCAATCTGATATATAAACAATCCTCGTTTCTCTCGTTTTATCTCCATTAATATTCTCAGCTTCAAACGTGATAACATGGAATTTTTTCCGCAAGCTTTCCTTTACTTTAAATGACAACTTGCCGCTTACTGCATCAAAATCTGCTCGGTAAGAAACTCCCTCAATAATCACAGATGGGTTATGGTACTAGGTCTGTTCTTGCTTGTATCCGCATATATATGAAGAAACATGTTGCCTGTCACTTGATTAAAAAAGGAGGGGGCCGATGAAAAGAAGGATTTGGATGCTTGGGCTTTTGCTTATGGGGTTATTTTTGCTTGGTGCTTGCAGTAATGATGAAGAAGACGGGGAAAAAGACAAGGACACGGGTGAAACAGCGGATATAGGCGGTGATGAGCGAACACTCACAATCGCGGTTGGTTCCGACATGGTTACGTTTGATGTGCATGATCATATCAATACGTCAACGGAAGCCATTCACGTGAATATGTTCAACTATCTCGTGAAGCGTGATAATGAGACGGGAGAAATATTGCCAGACCTTGCGGAGTCTTTCGAGAATATTGATGACCTCACTTGGGAATTCAAACTGAAAGAAGGCGTCACATTCCATAATGGTGATGAGTTGACGTCAGCTGATGTGAAGTATTCGTTAGAACGAGTCGCAACCGGGGAAGAACTGAAGGATTATCCGAATTATAACCAGATTAAAGAAGTAGAGATCTTGGATGATTACCGGTTCCGCATCATCACCCATGAACCAGAGCCCGTGCTGCTCAACCGAATTTCACGGATTGCTTCAGCTATATTACCTTCCAACTATATTGAAGAAAATGGTTTTGACCACTTTTTACAAAATCCAATTGGAACAGGCCCCTTTCAATTTGTTGAGTGGGTAAGAGATGACCGGATTGTATTTGAAGTATACGATGATTATTTTGAAGGAAAAAACGAGGAATGGGATCAACTGGTTTTCCGGGTTATCCCTGAGAACTCGACGAGGGTTTCTGAGTTGCTGACAGGCGGAGTTGATATTGCCGTCAATATCCCGCCGGCAGATTGGGACCGGGTGGCAGATCATGAGAATACGTATTTAGCCCAAGAGACGTCAAATCGGACATTGATGATTTTCTTAAGATCAACAGAAGGCTACCCGACTTCGGATCGGCGGGTAAGAGAAGCACTGGACCTTGCAATTGACAACCAAGCGATTATTGATAGTTTGCTAGGGGGAGCTGGTGTACCCACGATTACACGGGTTGCACCTGGTAACTTTGGGTTTGCAGAGCATTTATATGATACGTACAACGATGACTTGGAGCGGGCGAAAGAATTGCTCGCTGAAGCAGGATTTCCGGATGGTTTTGAAATGACGTTCCACTCTCCAAGGGGCCGCTATTTGCAAGACGCGGAAGTTGCAGAAATGGTTGCTGGCATGTGGGCGCAGATTGGTGTGACAGCGAATATCGAGTTCATGGAATGGAGTAATTTTGTTGAACTCCGAAATGCCCATGAGAATGAAGATGCCTATTTACTAGGATTAGGTAACTCGATGTTTGATGCTGCGAACGCCTTGGATTGGTATAGTGCCGACCGGTTTGAAGGGGAAACAGATTACCGGAATGATGAAGTCGAGGAGCTGCTTGCCGCGGCAATGACAAACATGGACCTTGAGGAAAGAAATGAGCAGTATATTAAGGCGCAGGAACTACTGGCAGAGGATGTCGCCCATATTGTTTTGCATATGGAATCAATCAATATTGGCGTAAGTAAAGAAATCGATTATACGCCGACAATGGATGAGATGATTTATGTAGATACGATTACAAGAAAATGATTGGCAAGGGATTTCCCGGAAGCAGACTTCAATCGTCACTTGCTTTCGGGAGAACTTTCGATTGGAAGGGGGATGACCGGTGAACTACTTTTTTAAAAGAATCTTGGAAATCATTCCCGTATTGTTGATCATTACCTTCATCGTTTTCACACTCGTCTTTATCGCCGGTGACCCGGTGGCATTGCTGTTACCGGAGGATGCGACCGCTGAGGATATCGCAGCTCTGCAAGCAGCATTAGGACTTGATGACCCTTTCTATGTACAGTACGGGAGATATGTAATGAATATGCTGCAAGGTGATTTCGGAACCTCCTTCCGTTACGGTGAGGACGCCATGCTGCTTGTCTTTGAAAGGCTTCCTGCTACTCTTGAACTTGCCATCGCTTCTATACTCGTTGCGATTATGATTGCCATACCTTTAGGCATCTGGTCTGCAACGAAAAAGAATTCAAGTATTGATTTAGTAGCAACGGGTGCGGCCGTGCTTGGAAAAGCGATGCCGAATTTTTGGTTAGGAATTATGCTTATCCTCGTATTTTCCGTAACCTATTCTATTTTCCCCGTGTCCGGGAGAGGGTCATTCGCCCATTTGATCTTACCAGCGATTACGCTTGGTACAGGGATTGCGGCGGAAATGACGCGGCTTATCCGATCCAGTATGCTTGAAACGTTGGGACAGGATTATATTCGGACGGCCAAAAGTAAAGGATTGAGAACCGGAATTGTCGTTTATAAACATGCTTTTCGGAATACACTCGTCCCTGTCGTTACAATCATCGCACTCCAGACATCGACGCTTATCGGCGGTACATTGATTACGGAAACTGTATTTGCTTGGCCGGGAATCGGACAATTGCTTATTCAGGCAGTGAACAATCGAGATATGGCAATCGTTCAGGCATGTGTGATGGTCATTGCGTTTTTCGTCATTGTGATGAATTTGATTGCTGACTTTTTGTACCAGTTATTAGACCCGCGGATCAGGTATAAATAGGAGGTGGATGACATGCCGCAACCTAGTATCATGCAGGGACCAGCAAGGAAAAATTCGAAGCTGAAACGCTGGCTGAAGTTATTATTCCGGAGTAAAACTGGAACAGTCGGGCTTGTCATCGTAATTTCAATTGTGATTATTGCATTCTTTGCACCATGGCTTGCACCACATGAACCGAATGTGATCGATCCAGTAAATACCCATAAGCCTCCAGTTTGGATGGAAGGGGGAGATAGGGAGAATATACTTGGCACGGATAATTTGGGCCGGGATATATTAAGCCGGATTATTTACGGTTCACAAATTTCCTTATTAGTCGGTATCTCTTCCGTTGTCCTGGCAGGAATCATCGGGATTCTTGTTGGACTTTTCACGGGATATTTCGGCGGATTTCTTGATACTTTTTTCATGCGGCTTGCAGATTCCTTTCTAGCCATCCCAAATATATTATTAGCTTTAGTGATGTTGGGAGTATTTGGTCCTGGTTTATTTACTTTAATCCTTGTCCTTGGCGTGACAAACTGGGTGCAATATGCGCGGATTATCCGTGGCGAGGTTTTATCGATAAAGGAAAGGGATTTTGTTCGGGCGGCCAAGTCAATCGGTGTGAAACATCGCAATATTATTTTTTCTCACCTTTATCCGAATGTCATTTCTTCTTTTATCGTCGTTGCAACATTAAGTGTAGCAAGCACAATCATATTGGAATCTTCTTTAAGCTTTCTAGGTCTAGGTATTCAGCCGCCGCAAGTATCCTGGGGAACGATTCTTAGTGATGGGAGAGATTATTTGGCAACAAGCTGGTGGTTAGCGACATTCCCTGGGCTTGCCATTACCATCACTGTGTTAGGAATTATATTCCTTGGTGACTGGTTGCGGGATATTCTTGATCCGCGATCGGTGAAGTGAAGGAGGCGATGGAATGGAGCACGCATTATTAACCGTCAATCGTTTAAAAACATATTTTTATACAGAGGATGGTGTCGTTCCGGCGGTGGATGATGTCTCTTTCTCTATCCAGAAAGGGGAAATTGTTGCCATCGTCGGGGAATCCGGATCAGGGAAAAGTGTAACTTCTTTATCGGTGATGGGCTTAATTGAAGAGCCGGGAAAAATTGTCGGCGGTGAAATTCTTTTTGCAGGTAAGGATTTAGTTGGCATGTCAATGAAGAAAATGCGTGAGCTGCGCGGGAATCAGCTTGCGATGATCTTCCAAGAACCACTTACTTCCTTAAATCCAGTCTTTACAATCGGGAACCAGCTTGCTGAATCAATCCGACTCCATCAGAAGAAAAATAAAAGAGAAGCACGAATCATCGGTATCGAAATGCTGAAGAAGGTTGGTATTGCGCGGCCAGATAAAGTATATGACCAACATCCCCATGCATTAAGCGGTGGCATGCGGCAGCGCGTGATGATTGCGATGGCATTGTCCTGTAACCCGCAATTGCTGATCGCCGATGAACCGACAACAGCTCTTGATGTAACCATTCAGGCACAAATTCTCCGGTTGATGAAAGATTTGATTGAAGAATCGGGGACATCGATCCTTTTCATTACCCATGATCTTGGTGTCGTCGCCGAAATGGCCGATCAAGTGATTGTCATGTACGGTGGCCAAGTTGTGGAGCAAGCCGATGTGTATACGCTATTCAAAGAACCGAAGCATCCCTATACGAAAGGATTGATCGATAGTACGCCGAAGATAGATGAATGGAAGGAAGAACTTGTCTCCATTCCCGGCACGGTTCCTGGTCCGTTTGAATTCCCGGAAGGATGTAAATTTGCTGACCGCTGTCCATTTGTAATGGATAAATGTAAGGCGGAGCGTCCAACTGTAACAAAGGTTGGAAAGGGACATGAGGTCCGTTGCTGGTTGCACGGTGAAAAGGTGGTGGATTTGAATGAGCGAGCATCCTTTACTTGAAGTGAAGGGACTTCAAAAGTCGTTCGATGTGACGAAAGGTTTTTTTAAAAAAGAAAAGCAATACCTCCGTGCGGTAAATGATGTCAGTTTTACCGTTCGAAAAGGGGAAGTACTAGGAGTTGTCGGGGAATCAGGTTGTGGCAAGTCTACCCTCGGTAATTTAATCGTTCATCTGCACGAACCGACAGCCGGAAAAATTGTCTTTGAAGGAATTGACATGTCCGCGCTTTCCCGGGAGCAATTGCGGAGACAACGGGCGGACATCCAAATGATTTTCCAAGATCCGTTCTCCTCGCTAAACCCTAGGAAACGCGTATTTGACATTATTGCTGAGCCACTAAGAACGCACCGGAATTTAAATAAGGAAGAGTTGAAACAAGAAGTATTGGATTTAATGGATTTAGTCGGGCTGAATCGTTCCTTTCTGAATCGGTATCCTCATGAATTCAGTGGGGGACAGCGTCAGCGGATTGGGATTGCAAGAGCCATTGCACTCCAACCGAAACTGATTATATGTGATGAACCGGTATCTGCTTTGGACGTATCCATTCAATCGCAAATCTTAAATCTCTTGAAAAAGTTGCAGAAGGAATTGCAGCTCACCTATATATTCATTGCCCATGGTCTGCCGGCTGTAAAACATGTAAGCGACCGAATTGCTGTTATGTATTTAGGAAAAATTGTCGAATGGACGACAAAAGAAGAGCTTTTTACAAACCCGATGCATCCATATACAGAGGGGTTGCTGTCAGCAATTCCGATTCCGGATCCTACCAAGCGGAAGGAACAGCGTCCTCTATTGGAAGGAGATATCCCAAATCCGGTCAACCCGCCACCCGGTTGTAAATTCCACCCCCGTTGTCCGTATAAGACGGAGATTTGCATGCAAGTCGAGCCAGAGTTTACAGAGAAGAGAGCCGGCCATTTTGTAGCTTGTCATCATCCACTTGGCGCAGAGAAATAGGCGGAGAAAAAATTATAGAGAAGGAATGTGAAGGAAATTAGTACACGTGATGTACGCCAATACCTAAAGTCTAATAAGGAGAAGTTGAAAGCGGAGTTAATAGAGTTGGTAAAGGCTGAGTCTCCAAGTCATGAAAAGTCAGCATTACTCGCTTGTGAACGAACAATCAAGCAAATATTTTCCGGTCATTTCGGAGACCGATTTACAGTTGAAACGTTCCAGATGGAAGAAACCGGTAATCATTTGAAATATGAAATACCGGAACAATCTGGACCACGGATTTTATTTTTATCTCATTATGATACGGTGTGGGGAAAAGGAGAGTTACCAATTGTTGAAAAGAAAGGCAAGATTTACGGACCAGGGATTTTTGATATGAAAGCAGGATTGCTCTGTTCGATTTGGGCGGTAAAGGCCTTGCTTGAAACGAAGGGTGGGCTCACTTTTTCTCCGGTCTTTTTATTTACAGCTGATGAAGAGATTGGTAGTCTTACTTCTAAGGAAATTATCGAAACAACGGCGAAGACTTGTGATGCGGTATTTGTGATGGAGCCGCCGACGTCAAGGAGTCATGCGCTGAAATTAGAAAGAAAAGGTGTCGGGGAATATACGATTACAGCGACGGGAAAAAGTGCGCATGCTGGAAATCATCATGAAGAAGGAGTCAGTGCTATTTTGGAAATGTCCAAGATTATTCAAAAGTTGGAAGGGCTGACAGACTATAAAAAAGGTACAACTATCAATGTTGGGAAAATAAATGGCGGTTCCGTTAGTAATGTGATTCCGGAAAAGGCTGAGATTGAAGTGGATTTCCGGGTGAAGAACAGCGGGGAAGCGAAACGGATAGAGGCCGCCATTGAATCGCTCTCCGTTAGTCATCCTGAAATTGATCTTGTCATAGAGGGCGGATTGAACCGCCCGCCACTAGAAAAAACAACTGGAAATCTGGCGTTATTTGCACTCGCTAAGCAGGCGGGGAAGAAACTCGGCATCAAAGTGAAGGGGGCAAGTGCAGGCGGTGGCAGTGATGGCAACTTCACGTCTGCCCTGGGAATTCCAACCTTGGATGGGCTTGGAATACCAGGTGGTGGGCCGCATGCAAGGAATGAACATATTAAATTTGAACATTTCCCTGGGAAGTGTGCACTTGTTGCAGTGACTTGTGAACTGCTTAGCAAGAAAAAAGGAGAGGTCATATCATAAGAGGTTGATCTATAAATGATTGACCTCTTTATTCTTGTGTTTAAGAAACGTTGAGATTTCGCCTTTGTGTTGTTGACAAATTGTCACCGGTTTGGTAGATTCGACAGAGTTAAGGCTTTTTGGAGAGGTAGGAAATCAAGTGGCTGAGTATCGATTTGAGACGCTACATAGAGTGTTGTATGATTTGATGGAGGAGAAACAATTTTCCATTAGAAGATTAAGTAGAGAATCGGGAGTAGACCATGCAACGATCTCTAAAATATTGAACGGTAAACGAAGAGCGAACATCCATCATCTTCAGAAACTGTCGAAAGGCCTAGGTACCGATGTCTTACCACTCATGCAAGCTGCAGGTTATATTGAAGAAACAGGTGAAGGAGAGCCGAATGAGCTGCAATCTGTTTTTGAAAAAATGCACCATGTATTAGCTGTAATGGATGAACATGAAAGAAAATTTACAGAGAAAGAATTACAGCAAGAAATTATTATTTACGAGGAACATAGTTTAACAGAGGAAGGGAAACAGACAATTTTGGATAACTTCCAAGCAAAGCTAGCCAAAATCGATGGCCGGGGTCCCTATATTAAACAGCTGCAATCGATGTTTTCTAGATTTATCAATAGAAAAGGATCGGTGAAGGAACTTGGTTTAATGGGAGCAGCACTTCTTTATTTTGTTGTTACGAAGGATTTGCTGCCAGACTTTCTTTTCCCCGTAGGGTTTATGGATGATGCCATCGTTGTGCAAGTCGTTATGAAACAGCTAGAAAAATAAAGAATATGGATAGAGAAGGGTTCCTATGTTTGGAAATAAAAAACAATTAGATACTACTATTTTAATAACTTTACTCGGATTATTCGTGTTCAGCATCGTGGCCGTTTATAGTGGTTCTGGCCAATATGTCGCGGATAATCCGTATCATTTTGTAGTGCGGCAGGTTATTTGGTATGCGGTCGGAATCGGCATCATGTTGGCGATTGCCCGTTTTGATTATGATTTACTAAAGCGCATGGCCCTTATTTTTTACTTAGTCTGTGTCGGCCTATTGCTGCTTGTATACTTGTTTGGAACGGAAAAGAAGGGAGCTCAGCGGTGGTTAAACTTAGGATTCATTGAAATTCAGCCGACTGAATTTATGAAAATAGCGCTTATCGTATATCTTGCTTTTATTTTAAGTAAAATTGGTTCGGAAAAATTATCTTTTAAAGCGAGTATTAAGCTTACGTTTAAGGTTGGCTTGATATCTATTATCCCCTTTGTACTGATTATGTTGCAGCCTGATTTAGGTTCTGCCTTAGTTATCGTTGGAATTACCGCATCGATTCTCGTCGTTTCGAGTATATCGCCTAAGATGATCGGGCTAATTTTTAGTTTAGGGACCGCGTTCATGGGTCTATTAGTTTACTTGTTTTATTTTCATCATGAATTATTTACACGTTTTTTTAAATCCCATCAGTTAGAAAGAATATATGGCTGGCTATACCCGGAGCAATATACTTCAGATTACGGGTATCAATTACAGCAGGCGTTACTAGGGATTGGATCTGGTCAGTTAGGCGGAAAGGGATTAAACCAGGGGGTGCAAGTACAGAGTGGGAATATCCCGGAAGCCCATACCGATTTCATTTTTTCGGTAGTCGGTGAAGAATTCGGCTTTATTGGGAGCAGTATTCTAATATTCATTTACTTTTTACTGATCTATCGTCTCGTGCAAATTGCGAATGAAGCAAATGATTTATTCGGTAGCTATATTTGTATGGGCGCAGTTGGTCTTATTTCCTTGCAGGTGTTCCAAAATATCGGCATGACAATAGGAGTCACCCCAATTACTGGTATAGCTCTTCCTTTTGTCAGCTACGGGGGAAGTGCATTATTAACAAATTTCATCGTCATCGGCCTCGTACTTAGTGTACAATTAAGAACGAGAAAATATTTATTTGCTGATGGATGAAAGGATAAATGACTATGGGTAAAATTATATTAAATAGATTGAAACACATGGATTATAGCATCATCGTGGTGGCATGTCTCTTAGCCGGATTCGGGTTGTTGATGATTTATAGCAGTAGTTATGTACTTGGCTATTTGGAATATGGATCCGCGAACCACTTTTTTATTCGACAGTTGCAGTGGTTTGGACTCAGCGTCTTCTTATTTATTTTTGTGGCGTTATTTCCTTATAAAAATTACCGGAAGCTTGCCCCGATGTTAGTCATTTTTTCAATCATACTATTAATTCTTGTGTTGGTTCCGGGAGTGGGGGTTGTCAGGAACTACTCGCAACGCTGGGTAGGGATAGGTCCCTTCACTTTTCAACCAACAGAAATAATTAAATTATTTATGATTATCTACTTTGCATCCTTTTATTCTAAAAGTGAGGAAAAGCTTGCTTCGTTTAAGACGGGTGTGTTGCCTCCATTAATTATATTATCTGTTATGTTTATACTGATATTGAAGCAACCAGATTTAGGATCTGCTGCATTAATTTTGTTTGCATGTGGGTTTATTATTGTCTGTTCCGGTGTGAAAGGTCGCCATTTGTTGATGCTAGGCAGTGTCGGAATAGCGATTATCGTGTATTTTATATCATCTACCTCCTACCGAATGGAGCGGGTGACTTCGTTTATGGATCCATTTGCAGATCCGGCGGGAACAGGGTATCAGCTGGTGAATGGTTATATTGCAATTGGAACCGGTGGTCTATGGGGGAATGGTCTTGGAAATAGTGTGCAAAAGCTCGGATTCCTTCCAGAGGCCCATACGGATTTCATTATGGCAGTCATTATTGAAGAATTAGGGATTTTTGGTCTCATTATATTAATGGGGGCCTATCTATTTCTCATGTTCCGCGGCGTGCAGATCGCAAAAGGGTCGACGGATATGTTCGCAAAATTGCTAGCGATAGGAATTACCTTTCAGATGATGACTCAGGTCATTATCAACCTCGGTGCCGTATCGGGGCTGATGCCAATTACCGGAGTTCCACTACCATTAATCAGTTACGGTGGATCATCCATGCTCTTCACGATGATCTCCCTAGGCATCCTAACCAACATCTCCATCAAAAACCAAATGTCAGCAGCTTGAAGTGGGACACGGGGTCAGAGCCCTTGTCGCACTTTTTTTGCTTGAGTGGTTTTGAAATAAACGATTTTCATCGGATAAGCACTGTATCATTAGTTTCAGAGGAATTGTATAATACAAATCATTTTAATCATGCTTCAACTCTAGGTATAATGGAACTGTTGTTCATTGAAACATAATAAGAATGAATATGAAACAGAATATAAATTAGATATGGATACAAGAGTCTGGGGCTGGGACAAATGCTCAGACCCTCTGTCCCGCTTTTGAAAGGAGTAGTTGTTGATGGATTATGTGTTGCCTGATGTTGTGAGTGAACGATTGGAGGTTGTGCGAAGAAGGGATCCGGGGGAGTTTGCGTATTTGATTCGTCCGGGTGGGTATGTTCCGCCGCATATGGATTTATTAGTGGATGCGATTGTCGCACTCAGTATGGGAAAGAATGTTTTACTAAAAGGGCCGACTGGAGCGGGGAAAACGAAATTTGCGGAAACACTATCAAATTTATTCCATCAGCCGATGTTCAGTGTAAATTGTTCTGTTGATCTTGATGCGGAAAGTTTACTCGGCTTTAAAACACTTTCATATGAAGAAGGTAAGCAAGTGATTGATTTTGTGCCGGGACCGGTTACGAATGCGATGAAAGAAGGAAGCTTTTTATATATAGATGAGGTTAATATGGCAAAGCCTGAGACGTTACCGCTTATTAACGGTGTTCTCGATTACCGCCGCACGATTACGAACCCGTTCACGAATGAAATTGTAACCGCGAAAGATGGATTTGGTGTTATTGCTGCAATCAACGAGGGGTATATTGGGACGGTTCCACTGAATGAAGCACTGAAAAACCGCTTCATTGTAATTGAAGTTCCTTATATTGAAGGGGAACAACTGAAACGACTCATTACAACTACGACGAATTTAACGGATGAAAGATTAGTCGACTTGTTTGTCCGGTTATCGGGAGACTTGATCACTGCGGTCTATCAAGGTAAGTTGCCTGAAGAGGCTGCATCGATTCGTGCATTGCTCGATGCCTGCGATTTAAGTACGCTTATTACGCCGAAACGAGCGATCCTCCGAGCAATTACAGATAAGCTTGAGGAAGAAAGAGAACGTGAATTTGTCAATAATATAGCCGAAACCTTATTTTAAAAAGGAGAATACAAGATGTATCGTTTCCATGACTCACGGGTCAGAACGAATTATTATATGCAGCTGCAGGACTTAACGAGCGTGTTATCCGGCTTTGCAGAATTGAAATTTGAATATGGTTTTGGTGCTGGAGTGAATCTTGTTGATGAAAAAGTGACGGGAAGCAGGTTCTGGGAAAAGCTTGATTTGGAAACACAAGTAGCCGGCTTGAAAAGTGATGTCTATCTTCGCGCAATTGGTACGATGCGATATTCTCATATACCTGAAATGCAGGAATATCTGCGAAATATTGAGGAATCGCATCTGACAAAGTTTGCAACTCAGCTATTTGCTCTATTTGAAGATATCCGCCTAGAGGAAATAATTAAAAAAGAGCGCCCGGGGACGGTTGCAATTTTCCAGACACGCAGAAAGTATTTCCAGCATTTCTTCACAAGGCAAGTATCTGCCAATGTCACGCGCAGCCGAGGATTGGATGAATTGTTTTGCCTTATTTATTTACTCATTCAGTCTAATCATCCTGATCCGGATTTCGGATGGGCGACAGAACGAGCAGAGGAAAATCTTGAGATATTGAAACCCATGCTTTATTCCATTTATGAAGCGGAAACGACTAGGGATATTACGGAAATCTGTGAAAAAATTGTATTTCGTCTAAGTGGGCTATATGAGGAAGATTCCATCAATGAGTATTTTATTTTTCCAGTGAGTGAGATTAAGCGGTATGAGAAAAATACGTTATTTGATGAACTGACGCGTACTGATGAACTCGCGAATGATGATGTAGAAGACGTGAATAAGGAAGAGAGCGAGTATTTTGATGAAACATTTTCCACTTGGCACAGGGAGAGTGAGAACGAAGACCGCAAGCAGAACTTCTTGCAGTTCGAGCTTGAGCAAGGGGCGAAATCGAGTATGCTGGGTGGAGGGGTAAGAGAAACCGAAGATGCCGATCAGGCGCTAGCAAGTATTCAAGGTGCGGCCGGGGAAAGTAAGCAGAACGATTATTCGAAAATGGAAGCACTAGATGAACAAAGTGCACAAGATGAAAAACAAGGTAATGAGTCTGTCTATGGGGAAGAAAATACGGATGCTGTAAAGATTGTGAAGGAAGCTGAAGTGCCGAGTCCAGAAGATCAGGAGCTGTACCGGGAATATGTTGCTTCGATTGAAATGTATCAGCGCAGGCTTGCCAATACCATTCGTAAAACAATCGAGCATAAACAGACGAATCCTCGGAAAGATTTACTTATTGGTCGCTTATCGAATAAGCTGCTATCTGTAGTCCTGGAAGATAATCCGCGGATCTTTTATAAGAAAAATGAAGAATCGAATGAGTTTGATGCAGTGTTTACGTTGCTTGTTGATTGCTCAGCTTCGATGCTTGGGAAAATGGAAGAGACGAAGAAGGGAATAATTCTGTTTCATGAAGTATTGAAAGAATTGAAGATTCCTCATTCTATTATTGGTTTCTGGGAAGATGCGAATGAAGTAAGACCGGGATATTTGCCGAACTATTTCCATATAATCCATTCCCATACGGATTCATTGTACGCAAATAATGGGGCGAAAATCCTGCAATTGGAAGCGGAAGAGGATAATCGGGATGGTTTCAGTATTCGCGTGGCAGTAGAGGCGCTTGAAGCCCGGCGCGAGAAAAATAAATTCTTACTCGTATTCTCTGATGGAGAGCCTGCAGCGAGCGGCTATGACCAGAACGGAATTGTCGATACGCATGTAGCTGTATCGGAAGCTAGGAAAAAAGGAATGGATGTCATCGGAATGTTCCTCGCAGAAGGGGTAATCGAGGAAAAAGACGAATTCACGATGCAAAATATTTACGGCAAAGAACGAATCATGGTACCAACCGTCGCAGAACTACCCGAACACTTCAGCACCCTCTTGAAAAAGCTCCTACTTAAAACCATTTGAGCGGGACATTGGGGTCAGAGTAATTGTCCCACATTTTGGGACAATTACTCTGACCCCAATGTCCCACTATGTTATAATATGTAAAATAGAATGAATATTATAGAAAGAAGCGATACATATTGGCGAAGCAATCAGCTGTTAAGTTACAGACACAGAACAAAACGATGTACTCGATTTTATTTATTATTGGCCTCACTCATCTGTTGAATGATTCTTTGCAGGCTGTTATTCCGGCAATGTTTCCAATTTTAGAACGGTCACTTGGACTGACGTTCACACAGCTCGGGTTTATTACCTTTACGTTAAACATGGTCGCATCTGTCATGCAGCCGGTTGTCGGGATGTACACAGACCGGCGCCCAATGCCTTATGCCCTGCCATTAGGTTTGCTGTCAAGTATGTTCGGGATGCTTGGTCTTGCATTTGCACCGAACCTTCCTACAATTTTAATCAGTGTTGTCTTAATCGGATTAGGTTCAGCAGTCTTTCACCCAGAAGGTTCGCGCGTTGCCTATCTTGCAGCAGGGAATAAGCGGGGACTTGCACAATCAATTTATCAAGTGGGGGGAAACAGTGGACAAGCGCTTGCACCTATTATTACTGCACTTGTTCTTGTACCGATGGGGCAATTCGGTGCGATTTGGTTTGTACTTGTTGCGTTTATCGCTTCCATGTTCCTTGTCTACATATCTAGGTGGTACGCCGGCCAAATAGAAGTCGTGAAGAAAGCAACGAAAAAGGAAAAGAAATCTACAGAGACAAAACAAAAGCAAAAACTGCCGAAAGTTATTCGCAATGCCGTGATTTTACTCGTATTTGTTGTGTTCGTTCGCTCTTTGTATCATAGTGCGATTTCAAATTATTATGCCTTTTACGCGATTCAAAATTACGGTGTCTCTATCGCCGAATCACAAACCTTTATTTTTGTGTTTCTTCTAACTGGAGCGATTGGTACATTTATCGGTGGTCCTCTCGCTGACCGTTTTGGGAAAAAAGCGGTTATTATGGGTTCCTTACTTGCTCCCGTGCCGTTAACCATCATACTCCCATATGTCGGCCCGCTCGTAGCACTTATTTTGATCGGAATAATTGGAACGCTTATCCTGTCAAGTTTCTCAGTTGCCGTAGTATATGGTCAGGAAATGGTACCAGGGAAAGTTGGCACGATGTCAGGTTTAATTGTCGGTCTTGCATTTGGAATGGGAGCAGTCGGTTCTGTATTTTTCGGAAGTTTAATTGACTGGATTGGCTTAAATCCTACAATGATTATTGTGTCATTTTTGCCATTACTTGGTTTATTGACAGTAATGCTTCCGTCCGATGAGAAATTAAGAGAAATCAACCGGGAATTGGGGCACGCAGGATATGTTTCCGAGTAACAGATTGAAAAAGCGATATTTGCTGATTCTATTATTCATATTACTCGTCACGATTGTTCTTTTGTTTTTCCGCTATGGCGGGGAGTTGCTTGTAACGGAAGATGATTTGGAAGATGTTGAGCAAACAGTGTTAGTACTGTTGATGGGAAGTGTCGGCGACCGGGCCCTTGGTGCACTTGAACTTTATGAAAACGAAAAAGCGGATCAAATATGGATGGTGCAGTCTCATCTTGAGGGACGTGAATTATTAGAAGAAAAAAATATTACCATTCCAGGGGATGCTGAATTAAGTAAAAGAATTTTAACAGATTCTGGTGTTCCGGAAGAAAAGATAACGATCATCCCTGGCGATGCAGAAAGTACGAAAGATGAAGCGCTGGCAGTGAGAAAATATGTACAGAATCACACGGAAATCGATCATTTGATTTTGACGACATCCAAATTCCATTCCTACCGCGCGAAGTTAATTTTCAATAAAGCTTTGAATGATAAAGGCATTACAATCTACTCATCCCCAACACCGTACAATCCGTATCAGGCACGAGGATGGTACAAGGACCGAGAAGATATCCAACGCGTCACAACGGAATATATGAAACTAGCACATTACTTCCTATTAGAACAATTCCAAATGAAATAAAGTGGGACACGGGGTCAACCTGTCCCACTTTTTTCTGTCTATCCCATGATCTATTAATATTACTTTACATTTTTCAACAAACCTAGGTATAATCAAATGGTGTGCAGCAAGCTATCTAAAAATATTCTATTCAACAAAGTTTCTTAATATTCAATCTTGTTGAATGGATGATGAAATTTATTTTCACCGACTTGTTTAGTTTATCACAAAACAAGAGCATGGGCATACTGAAAACAGCTAAGAAGAAAGGAGAAATAAAATGGCGCAACAACAGAAGAACAAGGAATCCTATGTTGAGGTAATTGGAGATACTGTTTATGGCAAGCATCTTATTGCGACAATTAGTCTCAGTATTTCCTTAAGTTTAATTGGTTTCTTTATTGGAAAACAAATATTTCCCCATATTGCACCTGAACAAATGGTGAAGTCCTATTCTCTACTGCTCGGAATTGCGGGAAGTTTAATCGCACTTCTAATCAATACATTATTATTCAAACCAAAGCGGATACTGAATGAGACTCCAAATACGAGTGCTGAGCTTACCGCAGTGTATCAAAAACTGCAATTCGATATTGAAGAGGAACGGGAAGCGATATTGAATGATCCCGTAACAGCACAAGAAATGAAAGAGCAAGGAATCTATGACATGTTTATGGAAGAAAAGAGGGAAGAGCATTAATGAATGTATTATTACTTGCGATACTACTCGCAATTGTTGCGGGAGTCATATTTACTTTAATAGGTCTTATTTCAGGATCAGACGAAACGGCGGTTATGGTACCGGCAACGTTAATTGTCGTGTTACTTGGTGCGCCACCTGAAGCAGTGTTTGCATTCTTTATGTCGGCAGTACTTGCAAAGCACTTGACGCATGCAATTCCGACCGCATTAATGGGGGTCCCGGGAGACACGACGGCAGCTCCGATGCTTGAGCACGCGAACTTTATGCGCCGCATTGGTTTACCCCATATCGCCCTTAGAAAAATGATTTCGGGTGGAATTATTGGTGCATTCATTGCCCTTCCCATTGCATTATTATTCGCTGTATTCTTAAGTCAATTCGGGACATTTTTCCAGGATAATGCAGGTATTATATTTACTCTAGCTGCCGTATTGATCGGGTATGTTTCAAAAGGACGTTGGGTTAGTATTCTGCTCATTGTTCCCCTAGCTTTAATTATTCAAGGCTTGAATTTAGTCAGTACATCAATATTAGGGAGCGGCTTGTCCATCAGTTTCTTTCTAGGAATTGCGATTGGGCCGATGTTAACGGATATATTACTCGCGACTTCCCGTAGTGCACGCCCCAACATAGAACGGACGAAAAAGAATGAATATAAGCTTGCCCCTGAGCAGAAGTCTTGGTCCGGATATTTCCCAAACCCGTTTAAAGTATTAACGAAAAAACAGACAGCTGTGGTAGGGGGGACGTCTTTCCTTTCATCATTAACGTTTGCACTTAGCCCAGTTGGAATGACATCACTAATGGGAGAAATTGTTGGTTCGAGGGTGAAAGGGCAATATAAAAAATCGACAACTAGTCTTGCTACGATGAACGCAGTAACGGAATCGACTTATGTTGCGGAAACGCTTATCCCGCTTATTGCGTTTGGAATTCCACTTAGCCCGGTTGCGATTGGGCCGGCTCAAGCGTTATTTAACGCACCACCGGTATACACGACAGAACCGGTACATAATCTGCATACGTTGATGGTACCGATGGATTTCTTCATTTATGGTTTAATCGGATTGATTGTTGCATCCATCATTGCTTATCCATTTTCAATGAATTATGCGCGAAAAGCAACGGTGCTCGTGTTGAAACGAATTAATCAGGAAGCAATTATTGCAATGTTTATAGGGATCGTATGTCTGCTTGCATTTTACGAAGGCGGACTAGTTGCGGTATTCGTCACCTTTGCCATGGCCATGGTCGGCGGAATGCTGAACCGTTTTCTCGGAGTAGGCGTCGGAGTCCAGTTCATGGTATTTTACGGATCCAGCTGGATCATCTCAACATTACTAGGATTATAATAGAAAGCGGGACAAGGGGGTCAGAGCAAATGTCCCACCTGACTGGGACATTTGCTCTGACCCCCTGTCCCATCATTCTTGGATTCTTCGGTCTCGGACCATTGACGGTGATGGTTCTTGTCGGTGGATTCTTCGGAAACCTTGATTTACCTTATCCTCCAGAAATCATTGTACTCGCCGTCACGTCAGGAAGTGCGATTTCCATTTTACTTTCACCATTAATTATGCCCGTAATTACGTTAAGTGGGGCGAATGGTTTGAGCGGCTTTAAAAATGGAATCAGGTTTAATTGGAAATATGCGCTTGTACTTTATGTTGTGGTGCAAATTTATGTGCAACTGATGGTTTTGTGGTAGCATGCCGCGAGCTAACTTCATTAAGCCAAAGATCATGTTTTACTAGCTGATTGATTCGTTTTTTAAAAGCCCCTGCACATCTAAATTTACCATTTTGTCACAATTTCACGTATAATACAGTGCAAAATCATCGACCTATGTGATATAATGAACATGTAATTAAATGTGAGTCATTGAACAAATGAGTGGCTGATCATTATAGCTTTATTAAACAATAAGTAATGATGAACACCAATCCAGGAGGTTGATGAAAATGGCAACTGAAACAAAGGAAAAACTTCAATTTACCGGTGGAAAATGGGAAACTGAAATCGATGTGCGTGACTTTATTGTGAACAACTTTACACCCTATATGGAAGATGAAAGTTTCTTGGCAGGACCAACAAAGTCAACAGTTGAGTTATGGGATCATGTGATGGAATTAACAAGTAAAGAGCGAGAAAATGGTGGAGTATACGATATGGATACGAAAGTTGTATCCACGATAACGTCACATGGTCCAGGATATTTGGATCAATCAAAAGAAAAAGTTGTCGGTGTACAAACTGATGCTCCGTTCAAGCGATCCCTTCAGCCTTTTGGAGGAATTCGGATGGCGGTTGATGCTGCCAAAGCTTATGGATTCGAGGTGGATGAGGAAGTAAAGCATATTTTCACAGAGTATCGTAAAACGCATAACCAAGGTGTATTTGATGCATATACTCCTGAAATCCGTGCAGCAAGAAGAGCTGGTATTATTACAGGACTCCCAGATGCTTACGGGCGTGGACGGATTATAGGTGACTACCGCCGGGTTGCATTATATGGGGTCGATCGTTTAATCGAGGATAAACAAGAACAGCTTCGTTCAGTTGGTGCAAATGGCATGATGAGTGAAGAAGTCATTAGAGACCGTGAAGAAATTAATGAGCAAATACGTGCATTACATGAATTAAAGCAGCTTGCTGAAAGTTATGGCTTCGACATTTCTAAGCCGGCAACCAACGCGCAAGAGGCATTCCAATGGCTATATTTCGGTTATCTTGCAGCAATTAAGGAACAAAACGGCGCCGCTATGAGTTTAGGTAGAGTGTCGACATTTCTAGATATTTATATAAATCGTGACTTGGAAAATGGTATTTTGACAGAAGAGGAAGCACAAGAGTTAGTCGACCATTTCGTAATGAAACTGCGAATCGTCAAATTCTCAAGAACACCGGATTATAATGAACTGTTCAGTGGTGACCCGACATGGGTAACGGAATCCATCGGCGGGATTGCAAATGACGGAAGACCACTCGTTACAAAGAGTTCTTTCCGTTTCTTGCATACGTTAGATAATCTTGGACCGGCACCTGAGCCGAACTTAACCGTCCTTTGGTCCGAGCAATTACCGGAGAACTTTAAAAAATATTGTGCGAAGATGTCAATTAAATCAAGTGCAATCCAATATGAGAACGACGATATTATGCGTCCAATTTATGGCGATGACTATGGAATTGCCTGCTGTGTGTCTGCGATGGCAATTGGGAAACAAATGCAATTCTTCGGTGCCAGGGCTAACTTAGCGAAAGCACTCCTTTACGCGATAAATGGCGGAAAAGATGAAGTATCTGAAGTACAAGTTGCTCCACCATATGCCCCAATCAATACAGAGTACTTGGATTATGATGAAGTCATGGAAAAATATGATGATATGATGGAATGGCTGGCGAAGATTTATGTGAACACTTTAAATATCATCCATTTCATGCATGATAAATACAGCTATGAACGAATTGAAATGGCATTACATGATAAAGAAGTTTTACGTACAATGGCTTGCGGGATTGCAGGTCTATCCGTTGCAGCCGACTCCTTAAGTGCGATTAAACATGCAAAAGTAAAAACAATCCGCAATGAAGCAGGGCTTGTCGTCGATTATGAAATCGAAGGAGATTTCCCGAAATACGGAAATAATGACAACCGTGTGGATGATATTGCAGTTTACCTTGTAAGAACATTTATGGAAAAAATCAAGCATTATAAAACATATCGTGATGCAGTGCCAACTCAATCGGTGCTGACGATTACATCCAATGTCGTGTACGGGAAGAAAACTGGTAATACACCAGATGGCAGAAAAGCAGGAGAAGCCTTTGCGCCAGGTGCGAACCCAATGCACGGCAGAGATAAGAATGGTGCTCTAGCGTCATTACTTTCCGTTGCTAAGTTACCTTATGAAGAATCACTGGACGGCATTAGTAATACATTTTCTATCGTACCGAGAGCATTAGGTAAGGATGAAGATACTCGGGTCATGAACCTTGTCGCAATGTTGGACGGTTACGCAAATAAGGAAGGTCACCACTTGAATGTGAACGTATTTGACCGGGAAACATTGCTCGATGCGATGGAACACCCAGAGCAATATCCGCAGCTCACCATCCGAGTATCCGGTTATGCCGTTAACTTTATTAAGCTGACAAGAGAACAGCAAATTGAAGTGATTAACCGAACATTCCATGAAAGCAGATAAAAGCAAATGAGAAGGCAAGCGAAATGAAAGGGAGGTAGTAATATGCAAGGAAGAATTCATTCAGTCGAAACGTTCGGAACGGTAGATGGACCAGGACTGCGCTATATTATTTTTACACAGGGCTGTCCGCTCCGTTGCCAGTTCTGTCATAATCCCGATACATGGAAAATGAGTGATGGGAAAATGATGACAGTTCAAGAATTGGTGGATGATATTCTTGATTATCTCCCTTTTTTCCAAGCTTCTGGAGGGGGAGTTACAGTAAGCGGCGGCGAACCCTTGTTACAATGCAAATTTTTGATTCATTTATTTAAGGAATTGAAGAAATATGGAATTCATACAACAATCGATACGTCTGGTGGTTTATTCAGTTCTTCTCCACATTATTTAGAAACATTAGATGAATTACTTGAGTTGACGGATCTTGTTTTACTCGATTTAAAACAAATCAATGCGGAAAAGCATAAAAAACTGACCGGGTTATCGAATGAACATATTTTAGCCTTTGCCAATCATTTAAAGGAAAAAGATGTCCCTGTCTGGGTGAGACATGTACTCGTGCCGGAACGAAGCGATTTCGATGAAGATTTACATGCACTAAGAAATTTCATCGATACATTGCCGAATGTGGAAAAAATAGAAGTACTGCCTTATCATAAACTTGGAGTTTATAAGTATGAAGCACTTGGCATGGATTATCCATTAGAAGGAATCGAGCCACCAACAGAAGAGCGAGTACGAAATGCGGAAATGATACTAGGTTGTTAGGAGCAAAGGCGCAAGCGCCCGTTTAGCAACGTACAAACTGGAGCACTCCGGAATGAGATAAAGGAAACACAACGAACGCAGTGAGTTGATGTTGACTTATCGATTGAAGGAGTGTGAAGTTTGCTAGTTGCTGGGCGCTGGAGCCGGACGTGGCTAGCCTTGGATATCTAAGTTATCATAGCATGTTTAGTTTATAGTTTCTCATAAGTGCAAAAGGGTTAATTAAAGCTTAGGCTTTGATTGGCCCTTTTTTTGATGTTTTTTTCATTTTGACGAACGGTTCAAAAGCATTTAAGATGAAGGTGTGTGAAAAAATTCAAAAAAGTAGGATGAATAATGAAAAGAAAAACTTCTTGGGTTCAAGCAGGGAAAAAACTTTTATTTACTAAACGAGCGATTACGTTTACGCTTGCGACATTGCTGTTTCTTGCACTACTTTATTTTATCCCCAGTCATGTCGATTGGAATGCTCGTGTTGCGATTTCTGTCATGGCGTATGGACTCTTACTTTGGGCAATGGAACCAATTCCGCTTGGGATGACTTCCGTTCTTACGCTTGTATTACTGCTTTTCTTAAACGGGACAACGATTGACACAGCTTTAAGCGGATTTGCATCATCCGCTGTTTTTTTAATCATTGCTGGAATGATGATCGCAAAGGCGGTCAATGCCACCTCCTTAATGGAGCGGGTTACTTATGCGATTCTTGCAAAATGGGGTAAGTCACCAAAAGGGATTTTTGCTGGGATGTTTTTACTTATGCAGGTGCAGGCTTTTTTTATTCCGGCAACAGCGGTAAGAGCCCAGCTCATAACGCCGGTGGTTCTTTCCATATTGCGAGTAGTAGGTGCAGGTAGGGAAAGCAATTTCAGTAAGCTGATGCTTATCGGGACAGCTTTTGCGGGGAATATAAGTGGTACAGCGATTTTAACGGCTGCAATTGGAAATATCTTGACGATTGAAATTTTGCAATCCTATCTTGGAACGTCTTTATCCTATCTAGATTGGTTCATCTATGCATTACCGATCTGGTTGCTTTTGATTATTACTATTCCGATCATCGTCTGGTTTTGCTATCCACCAGAGGATTATTCATTTAGTGATTTGCAGAAGGAGATGAAAGAGAAGCAGACGGCGTTAGGTAAGTTTTCCAGTAAGGAAATTAAATGTCTGCTCATTCTTACGCTTACAGTGATACTGTGGATGACCCAGGCCCTTCATGGTTATCATCCGACGATCCCCGCACTCTTAGCGGTTGTACTCCTAGCATTTCCTAGGATTGGAGTTGTCAAATGGAACAAAATAATCGATGTGAATTTCGACATGGTGCTGCTCATCGGTTCAACATTATCCCTTGGATTCGTCTTGATTGAAACAGGAGCAATCGATTTACTAGCGGGATTGTTTACAGCTGATATTGTGCAACAAGCCTTCAGTAACCCATGGCTTGCCTTATGTTTAGTCGTTATTTTATCGCAAATTTATCATCTTGGAGTAACAAATGTGTCGACAGCTGTTGTTACGCTGATGCCTGTCCTAATCGGCTTATCATTACAAGTAGGTATTGATCCGGTCGTTATTGCATTTGCCTCATCGGTTACGATGCTGTTCGGTTATATTTTAGTTGTGGAAACAATGCCAAACGTTGTAATTCATGGAACGGGTTTGATTAAGCAGCGAGATTTTTATTTGCCAGGAATTGTTGCAACGGTTGTAACTACAATCATTACGCTGCTCATCGCATTTACATGGTGGCGTTGGCTAGGATTCTGGCCGTAATAATAGGGAAATTTAACTTAAATAACTTCTTTTTTTC